>NZ_JAMYQK010000004.1:0-270911 GCF_040320845.1 Mesorhizobium sp. M0601 | reverse complement strand
GCACCGTCATGTGTCCGCCGCTCCGCTAAACACGGGGGCTGCGCGGCGGACACGCCGACGTCACCGCAATGCCACGCCATTTTGCAGAACTTGACGCACACAACTACTGTCGCCCAATGCGAGGCGCGAGCGGATCGATAGCGGCGCTGCCGAGCCGATCGACGAAGCCTCGCCTCGAACGGCTTGTGCTTGCGTCGAGTCGTTCTCGAGGAAATCCACGCAGATAACCGCGACCGTGCATTCAAGTCATGAGCTTGGGCAGCGCTGCCGACAGTGCATCGACGGCAAGGCGGACTTTCATCGGCAGATGAGGCGTCTGCAACCACAGGGCATGAACGTCGTAGAGAAACCAGGATTGTTCCGACAACAGCGGGACAAGTACGCCGGCTTGAATGCGCTGGCGAACCAGCCAGTATGGCAGCCAGGCGAGCCCCATGCCGGCGGCCGCGGCATCGGCGATGGCATCGAGGTCGTCGAGCCGCAATCTGCTGACTGGCCTGACCTCAATCGCGGGGTGGCCATTGCGCGGAAACAGCCACGGCTGAACGGCACGCCCGGAACGGCGGTAGATGATCGCGTGACGGCTGCCAAGGTCATCTATTTCCTGCGGCTGGCCGTGCCGGTCGAGATAGGACGGCGACGCGCAGACGACCATGTGCTGGCGCGCGATGCGACGCGCCATCACCCCGGCCTGGTCCTCCAGGTCGCCCGTTCTAATGGCAAGATCGCAGCCGTCCTCGGCGAGGTCGGCGATGGCATCGCTGAACGACAGGTCAAGTTCCAGCGCCGGATATTGCTGCGCAAACCCGAACAGGATCGGGGCAACGCAGCGCCGGCCGAAATGCACCGGCATGAGGACACGCAGCTTTCCGCGCGGTTCGGCAAGCTGGTCGGCGGCGAGTGCATCCGCGGCCTCCGCTTCGGCAAGCACCAGCCGGCAGCGTTCATAATAGGCGCGCCCGAAATCGGTCAGGCTTTGGCGGCGCGTGGTCCGGTTGATGAGGCGCACGCTCAGGCGCTCCTCGAGAAACCGGACATGCTTGCCGACCATCGGCCCGGACAGATCGAGAGCCGCCGCCGCGGCTGCGAACGAGCCCAGGTCGACGGCTTTGACGAACACGGCCATGCTCGTAAGGCGATCCATATTCAAAACCTACAGTTTCTGCTGATCTACTCAAGCGGCCATTTATCCGCCTGATGAGCGCTGGCATAGCTGATTCAGTTCAAATATTTTGGAGTTTGACCGATGGCACGTGTCGTTCGCTTTCATGAGCTCGGTGGTCCCGAGGTCCTGCGCATCGAGAATGTTGACACGCCTGCGCCCGCGAGCGGTGAGATTCAGATCCGCGTCAAGGCGTTGGGCATAAACCGCGCCGAGGCGCTGCTGCGTTCGGGGACCTACATCCAGACCGCGCCGTTGCCTTCCGGTCTTGGGCTCGAGGCGGCGGGTATCGTCGAGATGGTCGGCCAAGGCGTGGACGGGTTTGCGCCTGGCGATGCCGTCAGCATCGTGCCGCCATTATCGATGGCCCGCTGGCCCGCCTATGGTGAGATTGCCACATATCCCGCCGAGCTCGTCGTCAAGCATCCACCATCGCTGAGCTGGGAAGAAGCCGCCGCAGCGTGGATGCAATATCTCACCGCCTACGGTGCGCTGATCGACATTGCCAAATTCCAAAGCGAGGACTTTGTTGTCATTACCGCGGCCTCGAGCAGCGTCGGACTCGCCGCGATCCAGATCGCCAACATGATTGGCGCGATCCCGATCGCGGTCACACGGACATCCGCCAAGAAGCGGGCTTTGCTTGAGTTCGGCGCGGCCCACGTCATCGCCTCGGCAGAGGAGGACCTGGAAGCCGGGCTGAAGCGGATCGCCGGCCCGGACGGCGTGCGCGTGGTGTTCGATGCCGTCGGCGGCCCGATTTTCAAGCCTCTGACGGCAGCGATGGCACCGGGTGGCATTCTCATCGAATATGGCGGCTTGAGCCTCGACCCGACACCCTTTCCGCTACCTGCAGTGCTGGCAAAGACACTGACGCTGCGCGGTTATCTCGTCCATGAGATCGTGCGCGATCCGGTCCGGCTGCAGGCCGCCAAGGCGTTCATCCTCGACGGACTGAGCTCGGGTTCGCTGAAGCCGGCAATCGCCAGAACCTTTCCGTTCGACCAGATCGTCGAGGCGCACCGCTATCTCGAATCGAACGAACAGTTCGGCAAGATCGTCGTGACCGTTTGACCGGGCATTTATCGGCCTCACGCCTGCGCGGCCAGCCAGTCCCGCACCTTGCGGGCATTGTCGCTGAGCTCGCGGTTCCTCGACCAGATGACATGAAAGCCCTTGCCGGTCGTCATCGTGTGGCCGGTGACGCGCACCAGCAGCCCTGATGCCAGCAGCCGCTCGGCGAGGTGACCCCAGCCGAGCGCGATGCCTTGCCCTTCCATGACTGCCTGGATCACCAGCGCATAGTCGTTGATGCGCAAGCCGCGTCCGGCATCGGCGATGTCGACACCGGCCGAGGCGAACCATTCGTCCCAGCTCGCGGCCTCGCGAAACGGCTCTTCAAGATGGATAAGGCGGTGCGATTGAAGGTCCGCGACACGCTCCGGCAGCCCGAACCGTGCCACATAACTAACGCCGGCAACGGGGAATATCACCTCATCGGCCAGCGGCAGCGAATGATAATCCGTCCATTCCCTGGGCTCGCCGCCGCGGACGCCGAGCGGGATGTCTTCGGCGATGATGTCGAGATCGCGGTCGGCGGTCTGGATGCGCAGGTCGATGCCCGGCAATTCGTCGCGAAACTGCTGCAGGCGCGGCATCATCCAGAACGAGGCAAAGGCGGTCGAGGCGGCGAGTGTCACATGCGCGCCGACGGCGATCTGGCGCAGATCCTCCGCCGACTTGCGAATGTGCGACAGGCCGAGCGAGACGTCGGCATGGAAGCGGTCGCCGGCCTCGGTCAGGCTGACTTGCCGGTGGCGGCGCTGGAAGAGTTTGGCGCCGAGCTGCTCTTCGAGCCCACGGATCGCATAGGAGACGGCAGCCTGCGTCATGCCGAGCTCGCGCCCGGCGGCGGTAAAGCTCGACAGCCGCCCGGCGGCCTCGAAAACGATCAGGCTGCCGGCCGACGGCAGCAGGTGGCGCAAGCTTCGCATAAGCTGAGCTTATACAAGAGATCAGGATTTTCCAGCGTCACAGCCGCATTTTGTCTGGCTAGATTGGTCGAGACAGGAAGATGGAGCCTTCATGAACGCACCGGCCGTTGAAGTGAGCGAACACACCAACCGCCGCAGCGGCGGCCGCCTGGGGCGCAAGGCGCTGCGGGGCGCACCCATAGCGTCGTTTCCAACCCTGGTCCGTCAGATTCCCGTCTATCAGATGGTCCCGGACGAGGCGGTTGAGCTGATCCACCAGGAGTCGCTCTCCATCCTCGAAGAAGTCGGATGCGAGTTCCGCGACGACGAGGCGATCGCAATGTGGAAGGCGGCGGGCGCCGATGTCTCGGAGACAAGGGTCCGGATCGACCGCGCTCTGCTGATGGAGCTCATCTCGAAGGTCCCGTCGGAGTTCACGCTCAATGCGAGGAATCCCCAGCGTTCCGTACGTGTGGGTGGAAACAACTCCATCTTCGTGCCGATGTACGGGGCGCCTTACGTGCGCGACCTCGACAACAACAGGCGCTACGGCACACTCGCCGACCTCAACAATTTCCACAAGCTCGCCTACATGGCGCCGGCGCTGCACTCGTCGAGCTCGATCATCTGCGAGCCGATGGAAATCGCGGTGCCGAAGCGTCACCTCCACATCATCCATTCGGCGCTTAAGCACTCCGACAAGCCGTTCATGGGCATCGTGACTTCCAGGGATCGGGCCGAAGACACGATGGCGATGGCGGGCATCGTGTTCGGCGAGGATTTTGTCCGCGACAACCCGGTCCTGGTGTCGATCACCAACTGCAATTCGCCGCTGGTGTGGGACGCCACCATGCTGGACGCGATGAAAGTCTATGCGCGCCACAACCAGCCGCTGATCCTCGCCCCCTTCGCCCTTTGCGGCGCCTCGACTTCGGCCTCTGCCGTCGGTGCGGTCGCGCAGGTCAATGCCGAAGCGCTCGCGGGCGTCGCGTTCACACAGCTCCTGCGTCCGGGTTCGCCGCAGATCTACGGACAGTTCATGGTGACGGTCGACATGAAGACCGGCGCTCCCATGGGCGGCACGCCGGAGGCGGCCCAGATGATGTATCTGATGGGCGCGCTGGCGCGGAAGTATCGTCTGCCGTGGCGCACGTCAGGTTTCCACGTCGGCTCGAAGCTGAACGACGCCCAGGCGGGCTACGAGGCGAACATGCTGATGCATGCCGCCATCCTTGCCGGCGCCAACTACATCTGGCACTCCGCCGGTTGGCTCGAGGCCGGCCTGACCTGCGGCTATTCGAAATTTGCCACCGACTGCGAGCAGCTTGTCGGCTGGTACAAATATGCTGGCGGGCTGCCATTCGACGATTTCAAGGAGGCGATGGCGGCTATCCGCGAGGTCGGACCGCAGGGCCATTTCCTCGGCACCCAGCACACGCTTGAACATTTCGAGTCCGCCTTCTTCATACCGAGCATCATGGACTTCAATTCGTTCGAACAGTGGAAGGCGGAAGGAGCAAAGGACCACGACACCCGCGGCCGCGAGAAAGCGCGCAACATGCTCGCCGATTATGAGGAGCCGAAGCTCGATGAGGGCATCGCCGATGGTCTCAAAGATTTGATTGCGCGGCGCGAGGAGAAACTTCCGGACAGCGTTAGTTGATCACGGGCGAAGACCCGATGCGAACCATAAGGGAGGAAAAAATGACACTCTTCAGAAGCAACGGCGATCGCGTACCGAGCGCCATCGAAGCAATGGCCAGCGAGGCGCGCGCCGGTCGCGTCGACCGGCGGGAGTTTCTGGCCCTGGCAAGCGCTTTCGGCGCATCGACGGCCCTTGCCTACGGCATGATTGGACTTGCCGTGCCGGAGCGGGCTTTGGCTGAAGAGCCGAAGAAAGGCGGAACGCTGCACGTTTCGATGTCGGTGAAGGCGCAAAAGGACACGCGCACCTACGACTGGGTGGAACTTGCGAACATTTCACGCTGCTGGCTCGAGCCGCTTGTCCGCTACACCCGCCAGTTTACATTCGAGCCGGTTCTGCTCGAAAGCTGGGAGGTCAACGACGACGCCACCGAATATGTGCTGCATGTTCGCAAGGGCATCGCCTGGAACAACGGCGATGCTTTCAACGCCGATGACGTGGCCTACAATCTGACGCGCTGGTGCGAGAAGGCTGCCGCCGGCAATTCGATGGCCGCGCGCGTCGGTGCGCTGATCGATGCAAAGACCGGCAAGGCCAGGGAAGGGGCGATCACCAAGGTCGACGACAACACGGTGAAGCTGAAGCTGAACGAGCCGGACGTCTCGCTGATCCCGAACTTCACCGACTATCCGGCGCTGGTGGTCCATCGCAACTTCGACGCCGACGGCGCCAATCCGATCGAGAAGCCGATTGGCACCGGGCCGTTCGAACTGGTGTCTTATGCGGTCGGCCAGAAAGCGGTCGTCAAGCGTCGTGAGAATGGCAAATGGTGGGGCGGTGAAGCGCTTCTCGACGGCGTCGAATTCATCGACTACGGAACCGATTTCAACGCCTCGATAAATGCATTCGACTCCGGCGAAATCGACCTCAACTTCGAGACGCCGGCCGACTTCATAGACATCCTCGACAAGATGGGGCTGGTCAAATCGGAGGTCGCGACAGCGACCACGCTCGTCGCCCGGACCAACATCACGAACAAGCCCTATGACGACAAGCGGGTTCGCAACGCCCTCCAGATGGCCGTCGACAACAAAGCGGTGCTCGAACTTGGCTACGCCGGGCGAGGCACTGTTGGTGAAAACCACCACGTCAGCCCGATTCATCCGGAATACTATGCGCTGCCCAAGAAGACACGCGACGCCGCGGGCGCCAGGAAGCTTATGGCCGATGCCGGGCAGGACGACTTCGAGCATGAACTGATCACCGTCGAGGACGATTGGCAGAAGAACACCGGCGACGCTATTGCCGGCCAGTTGCGCGATGCCGGGATCAAGGTGAAGCGCACCGTGCTGCCGGGATCGACATTCTGGAACGACTGGACGAAATACCCCTATTCGATGACCATCTGGTACATGCGCCCGCTTGGCGTACAGGTGCTGGCGCTCGGCTATCGCACCGGCGAGGCCTGGAACGAAACCGGCTACTCGAACCCTGATTTCGACGCCAAGCTCAAGCAGGCTCTTTCGCTCATCGACGTCGAGAAGCGCCGCGAGGTCATGAAGGATATCGAGCAGATCCTGCAGGATTCGGGCGTCATCATTCAGCCGTTTTGGCAGAAGCTGTTCAGCCACATGAACGAGAAGGTGAAGAACTACGGTGTCCACCAAACCTTCGAGATGGATCTCCAGAATGTCTGGCTGAACGCCTGAGTTGCCAGCAGAGGACGCGTTGCAGGATTTCATGGACCGCAAGAAAGCCGACGTGCAAAATGCGTGGTACTGATAGCTTCCGTCAGTGAACAATCGGGGACACCCATGAAACTGCCACTTTTTGTTGCCGCGCTTTCGATGGCCGTGCCGGCGGCCGCGTTTGCCGGCCCTGCTGCCAACGCCGTGAAGTTCTTTTATGTCCCGTCGGTCAAGTTCGAGGCCGATGCGCAATATCGCGACCGCTTCACCGCACCGGTGACGAAACTGTTCGAACTGAACGACAATGCGGCAAAGAACCATCCGGATGAAGTTCCCTGCATCGACTTCGCCCCTGGTCTCGATGCGCAGGACTATGACGAGAAGACCGTGGCCAAGACGCTGACGCTGGCCGAAACGCTGGACGACGACAGCGCCGAGGTGACGGCGACGTTCAACCTTTTCCCGGAAGGCGATGATTCCAAACGCGAAATGGTCTGGTCGTTGAAGAAGATCGACGGCCAGTGGAAGATCGCCGACATTACCTCGAAGACCAGCGGCTGGACCCTGAGTGCGCTCGAATGCCTGGCCGGGCAGTCGCCGGAGTGATGCCGTGCTTCGCTGCCGTCCCTGGATTTTGGCGACTGCGTGCCTGCTGGCCGGATTGAGCAGCGCCGCCGCTCAAGGCCTGTTCGGCGCGCCACCCGCAAACGCGCCGGCCGACAGTGCGGCACCTCCGCCGGCAGTGTCGCCGCCGGCAGAAAACGCGCCGGCCGCACCCGTGCAGCCGGGCTCGCCGACTGCGGTAGTGAAGCCGTTCTACGAGCATGCCGGGCTCGAGGTCGATCCGGCTCAGCGGGGCCATTTCACCGACCCGGCAAAGTCGGTGCTCGACAAGAGCGACGCGCTGCGGAAATCGGGGCAGGGCGAGTGCCTCGATCCCAACATGGCGCTCGACAATTCCGAATACGACAAGGCGGAGATCGACAAGAGCCTGAAAACCATCGAAGCGGTCAAGGGCGACCAGGCCAAGGTCGTCGTCGCTTTTGTCGTCTCCGGCAATCCGCACCGGCTGGAATGGAAGTTCAAAAAGATCGATGGCGACTGGAAGATATCGGACCTGCTCTCGGTGACCGGCGAATGGGCGCTAAGCCAATACCAGTGTGAGTGAGAACGGAACCGATGAAGATCACCAACATCCGCGTCACCCACGTCAACGTCCCGCTCGATGCTCCGTTCTGGTGGACGGCTGGTCTCTACGGCGGCGCCTCGAAATCGATCATCGAGGTCGAGACGGACGAAGGCGTGGTCGGACTGGGCGAGGCGCCATGGTGGCATTTCGGCGAGGTGATCAAGGCCGAGATCGCGCCGGCGCTGATTGGCGCCGATCCGCTCGACATCGCCGACTGCGAGGCGCGCTGTGTGCCGCCCTGGCAGATTACCGCCAACACCGGCGAGAATGCAGCCACGGTGGCGTTCGGCGCCGTCGAACTGGCGCTGTGGGATATAAGAGGCAAGGTCTTCGGCATGCCGCTCTACAAGCTGCTCGGCGGCGCGGTGCGCAAGGACATTCCGTTTTCGGAATATTTCGCCTTTCGCCCCGCTCACGGCGGAGCCGGCGGCGAGATGACCGCCGAAGCGATCGTCGACTACTGTCTCGGCATGCGAGAACAGCACGGCTCGACGATTTTCGAGGGCAAGCTGATCATGGGCGATCCCGAGCTCGAGATCAGGACAGTGCGCATGCTGCGCGAGGCGCTTGGCGATAAAGCCCAGATCAAACTCGATTCCAACATGCAGTGGTCGCTGACCACAGCGCGCTGGGTGCTGCGCGAGATCGAGCCGTTCAACATCCGCAACTACGAGGATCCGGTCGCGACCTTCGAGGAGATGGCTGCGCTGCGCCAGCATTCGCGCATTCCGTTCTCGACGCACATCCCGGATCTCAGACGGGCAGTCGCGCTCGGTGCGCCGGATTACTTCGTCTGCAATTTCGCAGCACTCGGCGGATTGTCGAAAACTCTGAAATTCATCGCCGCCTGTGAGGCGATGGGCAAGGGGTTCTGGTGCTATTCGAACGATCTCGGCATCATGACATCGGCTTATCTGCACGTCGTGGCGGCGACACCGTGGATCACCGAGGCGTCGCAATCCCTGTTTCGCTGGCAGATCGGCGATGTCATCAAGGACGGTCCTTTCCGCCAGACGGGCAATACGGTGCGCGTGCCGGAGGGTGACGGGCTGGGCGTCGAACTCGATCCGGCGGCAATGAAACGCTGGTCAGCGCACTTTACCGAACACGGGCCGATGCACCATTTCAGCGACCCGAACAGCCCCAGCCGCTACCGGCGGCTGCCGCTCAACTGATGCGAAGTGCACGTGACCGATCGATGAGAAGAGGTCCTGTCGTGGTTGCTTTATTCGCGGCGGTTTGCGTCCTGGCCTGCGCTGTCACCTGGGAGGCAGGAAGCCACGCGGTGGCCCGCGTGCCTCAGCAAAGCTTCACGCTGCCTGTGGGGTTACCGGTGGAGCGCATCGTTCTGAAGCGGGAGGGCGCGCCCGACCTTGCCGGTTGGGTGGCGGATCGGCAGGACAGTTGCGGAACAATCGTGCTGTTACACGGACGTGGTTCAAACAAGCTGGCCATGGTTCCAAGAGCGAAGCTGCTTTTCGAAAGCGGCTACTCGATCGTGCTGTTCGATCTGTCGGGACATGGCGAAAGCGGCGGCGATATCAGAGGCTTTGGTTACATCGAACGGCAGGACGCCAGCCGCATCCTCGCCTTTGCCCGGCAACGCTTCGCCGGTCGCAAGGTGGCGGCCATCGGCTCGTCGCTCGGTGCGGCTGCTTTTGTATTTGGCGCTCAGCAGGAGCATGCCGACGCCTATGTCCTGGAGCAGCTCTACGCGACTTTGCTGGAAACCACGGCGTTGCGAGCGCCCTTGCCTATGTTGCGCGACGTACAGGCGACCATCCTCTTGGCGCAGATGCAGCTCCGCCTTGGCTTCGGGGTAGATGATGTCAGGCCGGTCGATCGCATCGGCGCGATTGATCGGCCGATATTGCTGCTAGCAGGCAATTCGGATCCGTTTGTCGCTCGCAGCCAGACACTGGCGTTGAAAGATGCGGCAGGCGCTGACGCAAAGCTGGTCTGGTTCGACGGCGCGCGGCATGTTGATCTCTATCGCTATGACCAACAGCGGTACCGCGACGCGGTGATGCCTTTCCTGGAGACCAACCTGTGCCGGACCGGGATCAGGTGAGCCGCTCCGTCCGATCAGCCGCGCCCGCGATAGGGGGCGACGCCGGTGTCGGGCAGCCACACACCTTCCGGCGGCGCGCCGGTTTGCCAGAACACGTCGATCGGAATGCCACCGCGCGGATACCAGTAGCCGCCGATGCGCAACCACAATGGCTTGGTCGCGGCGATGATGCGGCGGCCGATCATGACGGTGCATTCTTCGTGGAAGGCGCCATGGTTGCGAAACGAGGTCATGAACAGCTTGAGCGACTTCGATTCCACCAGCAGCGCATCGGGTGCGTAGTCGATGACGATATGGGCGAAGTCCGGCTGGCCGGTGACCGGGCAGAGCGAAGTGAATTCCGGGCAGGTGAAGCGAACGATGGCCGGCGGGCCGTCGCCGCGCGAAAACGGCACGGTTTCCAGGACTGCCGCTTCAGGGCTCTGTGGCGCCTCGACGTTGGTGCCGAGCTGGGTGAGGTTTTTCGTATCGGTCATGAGCAGGTTCCTTGCTGCATGTCGCCCAAAACTGCGCAGCGATTTTGGGACAGCGACATGCGTAAAAACAAAATTTGCCGCTCATTAGCACAATTTGAAACAGCAGGAAGACGATGACCAGCAACGACCCGCTCCTCCAGCCCTATCAGCTCAAGCATCTGATGCTGAAGAACCGGGTGATGTCGACCAGCCATGAGCCGGCCTATTCCGAGGACGGCATGCCGAAGGAACGCTACCGGCTCTACCATGCCGAAAAGGCCAAGGGCGGCATGGCGCTGACCATGACCGCCGGTTCGGCGATCGTCTCGCGCGACAGCCCGGCCGCTTTTGGCAATCTGCATGTCTATGACGACCGCATCGTGCCGTGGCTCGCCGAGCTTACCGATGCCTGCCACGAGCACGATTGCAAGGTGATGATACAGATCACCCATCTCGGCCGCCGCACCGGTTGGAACAAGGCCGACTGGCTGCCCGTGCTGTCGGCTTCGCCGGTGCGCGAACCGGCCCATCGCGCCTTTCCCAAGACTATCGAGGACTGGGATATCGAGCGCATCGTAGCCGACTATGCGGCGGCCGCGCAGCGCTGCCAGGCTGCCGGCCTCGACGGCATCGAGTTCGAAGCCTACGGCCATCTGATGGACGGTTTCTGGTCGCCGGCCACCAACCAGCGCGACGACGATTTCGGCGGCTCGCTCGACAACCGGCTGCGCTTCACCGGAATGGTGCTCGACGCGGTGCGTGCCGCGGTCGGCGAAAAGTTCGTCGTCGGCATCCGCATGGTCGCCGACGAGGATTTCGAGAAAGGCCTGTCGAAACAGGAGGGCGTCGAAATCGCCAGGCGGCTGGCCGGCTCCGGCAAGGTCGATTTCCTCAACATCATCCGTGGCTCGATCGAGACCGATGCGGCGCTGACCAAGGTCATCCCGGTGACCGGCATGCGGTCGTCGCCGCATCTCGACTTTGCCGGCGAGATCAGGGCAGCGACGAAATTCCCGACCTTCCATGCGGCGCGGATTTCCGACGTCGCCACCGCGCGTCACGCCATCGCCACCGGCAAGCTGGACATGGTCGGCATGACGCGCGCCCACATTGCCGACCCGCATATCGTCAAAAAAGTGATGGAGGGCCGCGAGCACGAGATCCGCCCTTGCGTCGGCGCCACCTATTGCCTCGACCGCATCTATGAGGGCGGCGAGGCGCTGTGCATCCACAATGCGGCGACGGGCCGCGAGGCTGATATCCCCCATATTATTCCGAAAACCGAGGGACCGAAGCGGAAGGTGGTCGTCGTCGGTGCCGGCGCCGGCGGGCTGGAGGCGGCGCGCGTCGCCGCCGAGCGCGGGCACCAGGTGACGGTGCTGGAAGCATCGAGCCAGGCCGGCGGCCAGGTGCGGCTGGCAACGCAAAACCCGCGCCGCAAGGAATTGATCGGCATCATCGACTGGCGCCTGGCCGAACTCGACCGGCTGGGCGTCGAGATCCGCTACGACAAATGGGCGGAGACGGACGACGTGCTGGCGCTGTCGCCGGACGTGGTGGTGGTCGCCACCGGCGGCCTGCCGCAGAACCCGCCTCTGACGGCGGGCGACGATCTCGTCACCTCGAGCTGGGACATCATGGCCGGCAGCGTCAAGCCGGCCGAGAACGTGCTGCTCTATGACGACAATGGCGGCCATCAGGGCATGGGTGCCGCCGAACTGATCGCCAATAGCGGCGCCAGGCTGGAGCTGGTTTCACCAGAGCGCTTCTTCGCCCCGGAAATGGGCGGCATGAATCATGTGCCCTACATGCGCGCCTTCCAGGAAAAGGGTGTCACGGTGACCATCAACACACGGCTACGTTCTGTGCGGCGTGAAGGCAACCAGCTGATCGCCGAGCTCGCCTCCGACTTCGCCGATGGCTGGCGCGGCGAGCGGCGGGTCGACCAGGTGGTGGTCGAGCACGGCACGCTGCCGCTCGACGATCTCTACCTGGCGCTGAAGCCGCTGTCGAAGAACGCCGGCGCGATCGATTACGAAAAACTGATCAATGGCGGCGACATCTTTCCTGCGCGCAATCCGCAAGGCGGTTTCGTCGTCTTTCGCATCGGCGACGCGGTAGCTTCACGCAATATCCACGCTGCGATCTATGACGGCATCAGGTTCGGCTTGCGAATCTGAGGAATATTTTGGATTTGATTGGTGGCGCGCAGCCGAACCTCCGTACGGAGAGCCACCACGGTACGTCGGTCCGGTCTGCGCGCCGCGCACGCCGCCGGCCATCGCCGGGCACCGTACGATCTTGCGATTGCGGCAGGACGTTCAAAACATCCTGGCGGTGGCCATGCAGAACACGGTGATGACCAGCAGGCCGCCGGCGATGCGTTCGCCCTTTGTCATCTTGGCGCGCAACTGGGTTTGCTTCGCCGCATCAGCGCCGGCCAACTGCCTGCTGGCGGAACCCACCAGCGCGCCCTGAACCCCGGCGGCGATTAACGCCGTCAAGATGCCGAGCGCCAAGACCTTCTCCATCGAGCCGAAAGAGCCGTTGTGGAAGAAATACCACAGCAGCAAGCCGGTGAGGAAAACCACGCCGGCTGCGCCCATTTGCGGCCGGAAGAAACGTTCCGCCCTGATCTCCGGTTCGCGCGCAACCGCGATAGTGGTGCCGGCCCAGAACACACCCGCCATGACGTGAAGGCCGAGGACGATGATGTAGACATATTGCATGACCGCATTTCCTCTCTTGCCCACCGTCAGGCATATTGATAGATATCAAATGATTAGATGTCAACGCATAAGCTCGAGCCGGTTCCATAGGCTTTGCCCTTGTTCTAGTGTCGGATCATGACGCCCTTTGACCGCCCGCCGATCGGGATGAATCTCGCGCGCACCGCCAAGCTGGTTGCGCAGGCTTTCGACGCTGCCTTGGTCGAGGCAGGCGGCACGCTGCCGGTCTGGGTCACGTTGCTGTCGGTCAAGTCGCGGGAGCTGGCCAATCAACGCGAGCTCGCCGGCATGATCGGCATCCGGGGCGCAACGCTGACCCACCACCTCAACGCTATGGAGACGCAAGGCCTGCTGATGCGCCGCCGCGATCCCGAGAACCGCCGGGTTCACCAGGTGGAGCTGACCCAAGCCGGAGAAGCGCTGTTCCTGAAATTGCGCACCGCCGCGTTAGCCTTCGACAAGCGGCTGCGGAAAGGACTGTCCGACGACAGGCTGGCAGAGTTTGCACAGGTGCTGGCCGCGTTGCGGGCCAATGTCAGTTGATACCGATTGGACCGCAACCCTTGTTCCAAGCCGTCTGCAATGTTATATGACCATGGTAGTCATATGCGAGGGTGGCAACATGCGCGAAATTCAGTTGAAAGACGCCAAGGCGACGCTTTCGGCAGTCGTCGATCAGGCAATTGCAGGAGAGCCTGCCATTATCACACGCCACGGTCGGAAGCAGGCCGTCATCCTGTCGTTCGAAGATTATCAGCGGCTGTCTCGGGTGCCGAGCTTCGGGCGGCTGCTGGCGGCTTTTCCCGGGGACAAGGACGACATTCCGCCTCGTTCCCGTAAGCCGGCTCGCAAGGTTGCGTTGTAGCGCGGCGACCAGCCCTGATGTTTCTGCTGGACACCAACATCATCTCGGCAATGGCTCCAGCCAGGAAGGTTGATCGGGCGGCGCTGATGGCATGGCTCGATATGGCGAGCGAATACCTGTTCCTATCCGTTGTGACTGCGTCCGAAATCGCGGCGGGGATAGCGAAGGCGGAGCGCGACGGCGCGACCACAAAGGCCGCGCTGCTACGCGACTGGTGGCAGGCAGTCGAGCACCTTTACGGGGCAAGGATTCTGCCCTTCGATTTGCGAGCCGCGCATGCCGCGGGTTCTATTCTTGATCGCGCAAGGGCTCATCGACCGGGATTTGAAGATATAGCGATTGCTGCTACGGCCGAGGTTCACGGCCTGGTGATACTGACGGATAACGAGCGTCATTTCGCACCACTTGGGGTGCCGATGCTCAATCCGCTGAGAAACCTGCCGCCATTGCAGTAGTTCCGACTTTCCTACGCCCGGCAGCCCTGCAGCACTGTCAGCCTGGCCTTCTTGGGCGTTCGCGCCACCAGCCATTCGCGCACGCTGTCCGGCGGCATCGGGAAAGCGATGGAATAGCCTTGCACCTGGTCGCAGCCGATCGCCATCAGCGAGTCGAGCTCGGCTTCGGTTTCGGCGCCCTCGGCGACGATCGAGATGCCGAGACCGCGGGCGAGCTCGGTGAGGGCACGCACGATCTTGGTGTTGCCGCTGTTCTCGTTGATGTTCTGGACGAAACGGCGGTCGATCTTGAGCCGATCGATCTCGTTTGGATTGACATGGCTGAGCGATGCGTAGCCGGTGCCGAAATCATCGAGCTCAAGATGGATGCCGGCGGCGCGAATGTGCCGCAGCTTTGCCGCGATACCGGTCTTGTCATCGTCGAGAATGACGGATTCGACGATCTCCAGTGATAGTTTGTGCGCTGGCAGGCCAGCCCTCTCCAGCATGTCGAACAGGAAGACTTCGAAATCTGTCTCGCGCAGCTCCGAGCCGGATACATTGACGGCGATCCGTCCGAAGGCGATGCCTGCGCGGTTCCATTCGGCTGCTTCGTTGATCGCCTTGGCAATGACGATGCGGCCGATCTCGGACATCAAGCCGCATTTTTCCGCGATCGGAATGAACTCGCCCGGCGCGATCATGCCGCGCTCGGCGTGTCTCCAGCGAACCAGAGCCTCGATGCCGCTGATGGCGCCGTTCGACAGCGACACCTGCGGCTGGAAATAGACTTCGAACGCCTTCTCGGAGATTGCGGTCCTGATGTCGAGCTCGAGCTGCTTGCGATAATCGAGTTCGCGTCTCAGCTCCTCGGAGAAGAACGACAAGCTGCCGCCGCCCTGCTTCTTGGCGGAATACAGCGCCAGATCGGCATGGACGAGCAGGTCCTGAGCATTGTCGGCATCGATCGGGTAGACCGCAATCCCGGCACTTACGCCCGGATGGATCGTCGTTCCCCGGAAAATGATCGGCTCATTGAGTTTGGCCAGCATGCGCCTGGCGACGATATCGATGTCCTCGGTGCTGCCGGCGTCGTTGAGGACCACAACGAATTCGTCGCCGCCGAGACGCACGTTGAGATCCGACGTACGGCACGAATCACGCATGCGCTGCGCAGCCGCCACCAGCACATAATCGCCGGCGGCGTGGCCGAACGTGTCGTTGATCTGCTTGAACCGGTCGAGATCGAACTGCACCACGGCAACCCGTTCACGCCGTCGCTGCGCAGCATTGATCGGCGTATCGAAATGCTCGGTCAAGAAGGTGCGGTTGTGCAGGCCGGTCAGCCCGTCATGCACGGCGATAAAGGCCATGGAATTGCGCGCATCGACCAGCTCGCGCGTCCTGCGCAGGATGGCATTCGACATTGGCCTGAAAATGAAAAGCGCCACCAGCACGATGACGCCGATGGTCGAGTAGAACAATGTGCGGTTAAGATCGAGAAGTGTTTCGGATCGCTGGTCTGCAAAGGCGCTGATGCGCTGGCCAAGTGCGGCATAGCCCGACAATGTTGCGTTGGCAACGGAAGCGTTCAGGTTGACGCGCTCCTCTCCGCCCTTGTAGCCACCATTGCCGGCCATGTTGAGCCGCGATTCGAATGACGAGATCAGGCGTTCGCCGTTGGCGATAAGCCCGACCGAGAAATAGTCGAGATGGTACGGCTTGGCGAAAAGTACGCTCTCGATCGATCTCGGATCGAACCTTGCCGGCGACGCCGGATCGGCGGCGGTCCGTTCGAGCAGCAGATCGTAGTTCTCCTCGAACTCCACCGTCGCTTGCTTGAGCGCGCTAACCAGGGCCGGCTGCTGGTCGCGTGAGGCGGTACCGGTGGCGCCGGCAAGGAAGACGATGCGCTGCGATAGGGCTTTTTGTGTGCTGACCACATCGAGCAGTGCCTGGTTGTGCTGCTGGGCCGCCATCATCTGCTGCAGCAGGATGAAGGAGGCCACGACCATGGCGGCGATGATCAGCAGAGCCAGCCAGTAGCCGGATTTGATCAGGAGTATGAGCCTGCCCGAAACGGCGTGCACCGGCTGCTGTGACATTTTCTGAGGCGGCCCTCTCGCCAACGAATTCTTGTGCGACAACCTTTGGCTTCAAAGTGTTAACAGGTTTGGGACGGCAGCATGCCGGCGGCGGCGACCGTGGCGAGAAACCCGCAAAGTGGTTATTGCAATCTTTCGCGGCGCCTCCGCATTTGAACATCGTGGCCTCTGCCGTGCCATTGCCGCCACCGAAGCGGTCGCTTTTGCGATGGATTTTTCGTCCGCGCGGCGCGACAGTCCTCATCGATCTCAACAGGGCCTGATCATGACCGAAGCATTCCTTTCCCACATCGACAGCGAGCTTGAAGGACTGAAATCGGCCGGCCTTTACAAATCCGAACGGGTGATAACCTCGACCCAATCGGCCGAGATCGAGGTCGGCGGCGAGAAGGTGCTGAATTTCTGCGCCAACAATTATCTCGGCCTCGCCGACAGCGCCGAACTGCGCGAGGTGGCCAAGCAGGCGCTCGACCGGTACGGCTACGGCATGGCATCGGTGCGCTTCATCTGCGGCACGCAGGAAGAACACAAGCAGCTCGAGGCGACCATTTCTGACTTCCTCGGCATGGAGGACACCATCCTCTACGGCTCCTGCTTCGACGCCAATGGCGGCCTGTTCGAGACGCTGCTCGGCGAGGAGGATGCGGTCATCTCCGATGCGCTGAACCACGCCTCGATCATCGACGGGGTACGGCTGTCGAAGGCAAAGCGCTTCCGCTACGCCAACAACGACATGGCCGATCTGGAAGCGCGGTTGAAAGAGGCGCGCGACTGTCGGTTCCGGCTGATCGCCACCGACGGCGTGTTCTCGATGGATGGCATCATCGCCAATCTGAAAGGCGTCTGCGACCTCGCCGACAAATACGATGCGATGGTCATGGTCGACGACAGCCATGCTGTTGGCTTCGTCGGCAGGAACGGCCGTGGCTCGGCCGAACATTGCGGCGTCGAGGGCAGGGTGGACATCATCACCGGTACGCTGGGCAAGGCATTGGGTGGCGCGTCCGGCGGCTACACGTCGGGCAGGAAGCAGGTGGTCGACTGGCTGCGCCAGCGCTCGCGCCCCTATCTGTTTTCCAACACGCTGATGCCGGCG
This sequence comes from Mesorhizobium sp. M0601, assembly GCF_040320845.1. NCBI lineage: Bacteria > Pseudomonadati > Pseudomonadota > Alphaproteobacteria > Hyphomicrobiales > Phyllobacteriaceae > Mesorhizobium > Mesorhizobium sp. M0601. The sequence continues at coordinate 253,499 of NZ_JAMYQK010000004.1, read as the reverse complement.
ATCGCTGGCGCTTCGATCCGGGTTTTCGAGATGATCCGCAATGGCGATGCGTTGCGCCAGCGCCTATATGCCAATGCGGCGCGGTTTCGCTCCGAGATGGGCAAGCTCGGTTTTACTCTGGCCGGCGCCGACCATCCGATCATCCCGGTGATGCTGGGCGACGCGACGCTGGCGCAGGAAGTGGCGGCGCGGATGCTGAAGCGCGGCATCTATGTCATCGGCTTCTCGTTCCCGGTGGTGCCGAAGGGCCAGGCGCGCATCCGCACGCAGATGTCGGCCGCCCATTCCGGCGCCGACATCGAACGCGCGGTTGAGGCGTTCGCCGCAGTCGGTCGCGAACTCGGCGTGATTTCCTGAGCGGCCGGATCAAGAGATTCAAGCGACTAAGGTTCTGGGGACAAAAGAATGTCGAACATGATGAAGGCGCTGGTCAAGGCCAAGGCCGAGCCGGGCATCTGGATGGAAGAAGTGCCGGTGCCGGAAATCGGTCCGAACGACGTGCTGATCAAGATCAGGAAGACGGCGATCTGCGGCACCGACGTACACATCTACAATTGGGACAAGTGGGCGCAAAAGACCGTGCCGGTGCCGATGGTAACCGGTCACGAGTTTGTCGGCACCGTCGCCGATTTCGGCACGGCGGTGACCGAGTACAAACTCGGCCAGCGGGTTTCCGGAGAAGGCCATATCGTCTGCGGCCATTGCCGCAACTGCCGGGCGGGCAGGGGGCATCTGTGCCGCAACACGCTCGGCGTCGGCGTCAACCGGCCGGGCGCCTTTGGCGAATACCTTGCGATCCCGCAGCACAATGTCGTGCCCATCCCCGACGATGTGCCGGACGAGATCGCGGCAATCTTCGATCCTTTGGGCAATGCGGTTCACACCGCATTGTCCTTTGATCTCGTCGGCGAGGACGTGCTGGTCACCGGCGCCGGGCCGATCGGCATCATGGGTGCACTGGTGGCGCAGTGCGTTGGCGCGCGAAAAGTGGTCATCACCGACATCAACCCGGTGCGCCTGGCACTGGCGAAAAAGCTCGGCGTCCAGCATGTCGTCGATGCGTCGAAGGAAAAGCTGCGCGACGTGATGCCGGCGCTCGGCATGACCGAGGGTTTTGACGTCGGCCTTGAAATGTCGGGCGCCGCACCTGCCTTCCGCGACATGATCGACACCATGAACAATGGCGGCAAGATCGCCATTCTCGGCATCGCGCCGACCGGCTTCGAGATCGACTGGAACAAGGTCATCTTCAAGATGCTGCATCTGAAAGGCATCTACGGCCGCGAGATGTTCGAGACCTGGTACAAGATGATCGCGCTGGTGCAGGGTCCTCTCGACGTCAGCGGCCTGATCACCCACCGCATCGGCATCGACGACTATATTTCCGGCTTCGAAGCGATGAAGAGCGGCAATTCCGGCAAGGTGGTGATGGATTGGTGAGGCATATAGCGGTGCAAGATGGCGGATAGTGAGCACGGTCGCATCATTGCCTCGCAGGCAAAGATCGGACTGAAGCCCGCCGGATTTCAACGCAAAGGGAAGTCTCGAATCTGGATCGCCGATCGCGGCTTCTGGCTAAGTGTAGTCGAGTTCCAGCCCAGCTCTTGGTCCAAAGGCACTTACCTTAACGTAGCAGTCCACTGGCTCTGGGGTTCGCTCCCTGAAACAGTTACCTTCGATCGTCCTCAGCGCATTGGACAGTTCGTTCCGTTCGAGAGCCCGGCACAGTTTCTGCTCGCGGTTGATCAAATGGCCAAGAAGGCCGTCGAAATCGATCGGGTTCACCGATCAATGTTCCCTTCCGTGCAGGCGACAGCGACAATCCTCGTGAATGAATTGCAGCCGGGCGCCTACGGCGAGTGGGCGGCCTTCCACGCCGGGGTGGCGGCCGGTTTGGCTGGTGATTTTGAAACGGCAAGGCGGCTGTTTGAAAGCGCTCAGAGACATGCGGCTTCGCAGGCGCAGCTTCTCTTGGGCTACATCGATGATCCGATAGCATTTCGAAGCCGTGTCAGAGGCTTCATTGTAGCCGAACGCGCCTACTACGGTCTAGGAGCGTTACCTGCCGCAATAGCGATCTGATTTCTACGACGGTCAAACCCATGGAGGATTTCAACCCACTGTGAGTTTTGCCTCCAGCGCCGCTACCCCACTGACAATCGCCGCCCGCTCTTCCGCACCAAGCCTCTCCAGCAGCTCCCGCTCGAACTCCTTCGCCAGCGGCACCATTTCGCGATAGGCGGCAAGCCCCGCTTTGGTCAGCGTCAGATGCTCGACGCGACGGTCTTTCTCGTCTGGCGTGCGGGTCAGCCAGCGGCGCCGCTCGAGTTCGGCGACCGCGCGCGAAACCTTGGTCTTGTGCATGGCCGATTGCTCGCCGAGCGCCGTCGCCGTCATCGTGCCGTGCTGTCCAAGTCCCGCAAGCGTGCGCCATTCGGGCCGGGTCAGGCCGTGGCGGTCCTTGTATATCCTTGAGAATTCGCGGCTGACGGCATCGGCAAGCCGATAGAGCCGGTAAGGCAGGAAGGATTCCAGCTCGAGGATTTCCATGGTTGGCCCTGACTGGCATGCTGGCGGCTCATGCCGAAATCACCGTTGATGGTTACATTTTCAATGGTTACAAATGAAACCGGTATGGTCAACTCGGAGCATCCTTGCGGATGCGCAAACGATGCTCCGAGACCATGAATTCGGGAGGATTCCATGGCCTATTCCTACATGCCGGGTTTCGGCAACGACTTCGAGACCGAGACTCTGCCGGGCTCGCTGCCGCAAGGGCGAAACTCGCCGCAGCGGCCGGCCTACGGCCTCTATGCCGAGCAGCTTTCGGGCTCTCCTTTCACCGCGCCGCGCGGCACCAATGAGCGCTCCTGGCTTTATCGGATAAGGCCCAGCGTCAGGCACACCGGTCGCTTCAAAGCGGCGAATTATCCGCTTTGGAAAAGCGCGCCGAACGTCGGCGACCATCAGCTCGCACTCGGCCAGTATCGCTGGAGCCCCGTGCCGATGCCGAAGGAACCGACCGATTTCATCGCCGGCATGCGCTCGATCACCACCGCCGGCGACGTGCTCGGCCAGACCGGCATGGCGGCACACGTCTATGTCGCCAATCGCTCGATGGTCGACGATCATTTCTTCAACGCCGACGGCGAGTTGCTGGTCGTACCGCAGGTTGGAGCCTTGCGCTTCGTCACCGAGATGGGTGTTATCGAACTCAGGCCGGGCGAGATTGCCGTGCTGCCGCGCGGCCTGGTGTTCAAGGTCGAACTGGTCGATCCGCAAGTGCGCGGCTATGTCTGCGAGAATTACGGCGCCAAGCTGACGCTGCCGGATCGCGGCCCGATCGGCGCCAATTGCCTGGCCAATCCGCGCGATTTCAAGACGCCCTGCGCCTGGTTCGAGGACAAGGACACGCCCTGTCGGCTGATCGCGAAATGGTGTGGCCAGTTCCATGTCACCGAAATCGACCATTCGCCGCTGGATGTGGTGGCGTGGCACGGCAATTATTCGCCCTACAAATATGATCTTGCGACCTTTTCGCCGGTCGGTGCGATCCTGTTCGATCATCCCGATCCATCCATCTTCACCGTGCTGACCGCGCCGAGCGGCGAGGAAGGCACCGCCAATATCGATTTCGTCATCTTCCCGCCGCGCTGGCTGGTCGCCGAAGATACGTTCCGCCCGCCCTGGTATCACCGCAACATCATGAGCGAGTTCATGGGCCTCATACATGGTCAGTACGATGCCAAGGAAGAGGGCTTCGTGCCCGGCGGCATCAGCCTGCACAACATGATGCTGGCTCACGGACCCGATGCCTCTGGCTTCGAAAAAGCCTCGCGAGCGGAGCTGAAACCGGTCAAGCTCGACAACACCATGGCCTTCATGTTCGAGACACGCTTTCCGCAAATGGTGACCCGCTATGGCGCCGAGGTCGAAACCCGGCAGGACAATTACATCGACTGCTGGGCCGGCCTGAAGAAGCGCTTCAACGGCACGCCAGAGGGCGACTGGTCTTGAGCGCCGTCGCATGACGGATCGTCTGGTGCTTCTGGGTTCGAAGGGTGGCCCGGCGCTGCGGCCGGGCGGCCCGTGGCCGAGTTCGTCGCTGCTGGAGATTGGCGGCCGCACCATCGTCGTCGATTGCGGGCTGGGCGTAACGCGCGGGCTGACCGATGCCGGCATCAGCCTGAAGGCGCTCGACCTGATCTTCATCACGCATTTGCACTCCGACCATGTTCTGGAACTCGGACCTCTCATCCACACCGCCTGGACCGCCGGCCTGGCGGCGCCCGTCACTTTGTTCGGCCCGCCCGGCATCGGCCATTATTGGCAGCGCTTTTGCCAGGCAATGGAATTCGATATCGAGATCCGCATCGCCGATGAAGGCAGGCCGGATCTCCGCGACCAGGTTTCGATCGTCGAATTTGGTGAAGGCCAGGTGGCCGAAGAGCGCGGTCTCAAAATATCGGCGCTGCGCGTCGACCACCCGCCGGTGACGGATTGCTTTGCGCTGCGCTTCGATCATGCGGGGCAAGGCGCCGTCTTTTCGTCGGATACGGCGTTCTTTCCGCCATTGGCGGATTTCGCCCAAGGCGCCGACATACTGGTCCACGAGGCCATGCTGGAAGTGGGTATCGAGCGGCTGGTCGCGAAGACCGGCAACGGCGCAAGGCTGAGGGAACACCTGCTTGCCAGCCACAGCTTTGCCGAGGAGGCGGGCCGCATCGCCAGCGACGCAGGCGTCAAAAGACTGGTCGTCAACCACCTCATTCCGGCCGACGATCCCGAGATCGGCGAGGCCGACTGGATTGCCGCCGTCAGGAAAACATGGGCCGGCGACTTGACGATCGCCCGCGACGGCCTTGTTGTGGGGCTTGGGAGTGAGACGTGACCAAAGACAAGCTTTGGGAAGAGGTGGGCAAATCCGAGGAGACATCCTGGGCGCAGCTCTCCTTGTTTCTCGACAGAGTGGAAGACTTGCCGTCTTTTGTCCGGTTCCTCGATGCGTTGAGGAGGGATCGGGAAGACGCCGACCGCAAGGAGACTGCGATGCCGGGACCATCCGATCCCGGCTGGAACGGTTGGTACAACGGCTCGATCAGCACCTTTCTCGAATCGGCAGTCGCCTGGGCCGTCACCTGGACCGAAGACAGTCGGCGCGGCGACCCGGCGTTGCTGGCAAATGACAATCCCTGGAGAGCCGCGGCCAGAATTATCTATGCCGGCAAATACTACGAATAAACGCATAGGGAGGACGCATGAAGCTTGCCACATTGAAGGACGGGACGCGCGATGGAAAGCTCGTCGTCGTCTCGCGCGACCTGACGCGGTTTACCGATGCTTCGTTCCTGGTGCGCACGCTGCAGGCCGCGCTCGACGACTGGCATCGCATCGCCCCGCATCTCGCTGCCATGGCGGAATCGTTGGAAAACAATGCGGTACCGTCCGCCCGCTTTCACGAGCACGACGCCCATTCGCCGCTGCCGCGCGCCTACCAATGGGCCGACGGCTCGGCCTATGTGAACCATGTCGAGCTGGTGCGAAAGGCGCGCGGTGCCGAGATGCCGGCAAGCTTCTGGACCGATCCGCTGATCTACCAGGGCGGCTCGGACGCTTTCCTCGCACCGCGCGACCCGATCCGCATGGTCGACGACACCCTTGGCATCGACATGGAAGGAGAGGTCGCCGTCATCGTCGACGATGTGCCGATGGGCGCAAGCCTCGATGAGGCGCGGGCGGCGATCCGGCTGGTCATGCTGGTCAACGATGTAACGCTGCGCGGCCTGACCGGACCCGAGCTCGCCAAGGGGTTCGGCTTCTACCAGTCGAAACCGTCATCTGCCTTTTCGCCGGTTGCGGTGACGCCGGACGAGCTGGGCGATGCCTGGGACGGCGGCAAGGTCAGCCTGCCGCTGCTGGTCGATCTCAACGGCAAGCCGTTCGGCCGGGCGAACGCCGGCATCGACATGACCTTCGACTTTCCGGCGCTGATTGTTCACGCCGCAAAAACGCGGCCGCTGGCCACCGGCACCATCGTCGGTTCGGGCACCGTCTCCAACAAGCTCGACGGCGGGCCGGGCAAGCCTGTCTCGGCGGGCGGCGCCGGCTATTCCTGCGTCGCCGAGCTGCGTATGATCGAGACCATCGAAACCGGCGAACCGAAAACGCCGTTCCTGCGCTTTGGCGATAGCGTGCGCATCGAGATGAAGGACAGGGGTGGGCATTCGATCTTCGGCGCCATCGAGCAGAGGGTCGAGAAGTACGAGGGGGCAAGAGAATGACGGGCGAGACATTCTATCTGCTGTGCGGTGTCTGGGCCCTTGTCATGCTGGCGATCTTCATCCAGGCGATCCGCCTGAGCTATCGCATCGAGGCGCGCTCGCCCGGCCTGACCAACCGCAGCGGCCTGCCGCGCAAGGCGATGATGTTTCACACCGTCACCAACACGAATGTCGCGCTGGACCAGGAAACGCAAGCCATGCGGCGGCACATGATCGGGCTGCTGCTGATTGTTTTGGCTGGGTTTGCGCTTCTATGGGCGGGTGTGTCGCTATTCCGGGTCGCGCCGTGAAGTCATGGACCTGCTGAACCATTTCCGCCGCATGGCAGCCAACAATCTGTGGTCGAACGACCGGCTCTACCGCGCCGTGCTGCAGCTTGAGCCCGGCGAATTCGAAGCCGAACGGACGAGCTTCTTTCCGTCGATCAAGGCAACGCTGAACCACATCCTGGCGGTCGATCACCTCTATCTCGATTTTCTCGAAGAGGGCGGCGTCGGCGCCGCCGCCCATGACGATTTTGTGCCGTTCAATGATGCCAAGGCGCTTTTTGTTGCACAGGCGGAGGCCGATCGGCGGCTGATCGCCTTTTGCGGCCGCCTGTCGGCGGACGATCTCGAGCGCCGCGTTCTCACCGACCGGCGCGAGGACGGCATGATACCGGAACGGATCGGTGACCTGCTCGCCCATCTCTTCATCCACGACATCCATCATCGCGGCCAGGTGCACGCGATGCAGTCCGGCACCTCGGTGAAACCGCCGCAACTCGACGAGTTTTTCCTCGATTATGATCTGACACTCAGGAAAGCCGAGGTCGAGAGGTTGGTGCTCGAAGGTCGCAATTAGTTGTAGTTACGAAAATTATTGACTTAATTATTGTAGGTACATAAATTCTGATGAAGATCGTTTGGAACGAACCAAAACGGTTGGCCAACATTGACAGGCACGGCGTGGATTTTGCGGCGCTTGGTGACGAGTTTTTTCTTGCCTCGACAATCCGCACTGCCAAGGCCGGACGTCTCATGGCAATTGGCGGGATCATCGATGGCATCGTTGCGGTGGTTGCCCGGCTCGGTTCCGAGGGCATCTCGATAATTTCGGTGCGCCCGGCAAGTCCCGCGGAAAGGAGATTGTTCAATGGCAAAGCGTAAGGTGCGCACCGAGTTCGAAGCTGGTCGCGGCTACAGCAAAGAAGATTGGGAAGCCGTTTCGGAGAATCCGGAATGGACAGAGGAGGATTTTCGAAACGCTCGTCCTTTCGCCGAAGCGTTCCCTGAGCTTGCCGAAAGCATTCGCCGTTCGCGCGGCCGGCCGGCTCTCGATAATCCGAAGAAGCAGGTAACACTCCGTCTCGACAGTGACGTAGTCGCCCGCTTTCGTGCCGGCGGCCCCGGCTGGCAGAGCCGCATCAACGAGATTCTGCGCAAAGCCGCCGGCCTCGCCAAATAGACGTTTGCCTGTGACAGCGTCATTTGGCATACCCGTCCCATTCGGGACCGAGTTCGTCAAAATCGTCGGCAATCCTGATTTTGCCCTTCATGGCGCCGATGCGAGGGAGGGACTCGGGCACGGCCGGCGGCACGAGGCGAGCCGCGACTTTGCCGTAACGGGTAATCACAATCTCTTCGCCAGCTTCCGCGCGGTTGACGAGTTCCGACAATCTTGCCTTGGCCTCTGCGATTGGAATGTTCATGGCCAGAGTCTGAGCTACTACTGACCGAATCGCAAGAAGTCTGGTGCAGCCTACTCCGCCGCCTGCACCTTCAGCACGCCGCGCTTGATCTGGTCTTGCTCGATCGATTCGAACAAAGCGCGGAAGTTGCCCTCGCCAAAGCCTTCGTCGCCCTTCCTCTGGATGAACTCGAAGAAGATCGGGCCGATCACCGTCTTGGAAAAGATCTGCAGCAGGATCTTGGTGGTGCCGCCATCGACGACGCCTTCGCCGTCGATCAGGATGCCGTGCTTTTTCATGCGCTCGATCGGCTCTTCGTGCCCATTCACGCGGGCATAAGACATGTCGTAATAGGTCTCGGGCGGGCCCGGCATGAACTTCAGGCCGTTGGCGGCCAGCCTGTCGGTGGCGCCGTAGATGTCGTCGGTGCCGACGGCGATGTGCTGGATGCCCTCGCCATTATACTTCTTCAGATATTCGGCGATCTGGCTGGTCTCGTCCTTGGACTCGTTCAGCGGAATGCGGATCTTGCCGCAGGGCGAGGTGATGGCGCGGCTGACCAGGCCGGTAATCTTGCCGTCGATGTCGAAGAAATGGATCTGCTTGAAGCCGAACAGGTCGCGATAGAAATCCCACCATTTGTCCATCTGGCCGCGATAGACATTGTGGGTGAGGTGGTCGAGGTAATAGAAGCCGACGCCTTCCGGCTTCGGGTCACGCTCGCCCAGCCAGTCGAACTCGGCGTCGTAAGCCGAGCCCTTCTCGCCGTAGGTTTCGATGAAATAGAGCAGCGATCCGCCGATACCGACGATCGCCGGCACATCGAGCGTCTTGTCGTTGCCTTCATAGGGCGTCGCGCCCTTGGCCACCGCGTGATCGAAGGCATGCCTTGCATCGACCACCCGCCACGCCATCGAGGCGGCGCAAGGGCCGTGCTTGTCGACGAATTTCATGGCATGCGAGCCGGGTTCGGCATTGACGACATAGTTGATGTCGCCCTGCCGCCAGACGGTGATGTCCTTGCTGCGGTGCTTGGCCACCGGCACATAGCCCATGCGGGTGAACAGTTCGGCGAGCTTTTCCGGTTTGGCATGCGCGAATTCGACGAACTCGAAGCCGTCGGTACCGGCGGGATTGGTTTTGCTGATCGTGGCGGGCGGTGCGTCGTGCGGGAAGGGACCCATGGCAGTGTCCTCCAAAGCTGTTGTTGGCCGGGAAAAGCCATCTCAACACAATGATAACGCGGACGCGGTGCATGGTGCTTGCATTCAAACGCTTGAAATGATCAGATAATGCGTGAATTGTGCATATGTTTGGAAAAATCCATGGATGACGCGCGCATCGACCGGTTTGACCGCAAGATAATGGCTCTGCTGCAGGGCGATGCACGGCTGACCAACAACGATCTGTCGGAACGGGTGAACCTGTCGGCGTCGCAATGCTCGCGTCGTCGCCAGCGGCTGGAGGAGGACGGCTATATCAAGGGCTACCGGGCGGTGCTCGACCGCGACAAGCTCGGTTTTTCCCTGGTCAATGTCATCTCGGTGACGCTCGCCACCCACAACCGCGACAATGCGCGGCGCTTCGGCGAATTGGTGGCGCGGCTGCCGCAAGTGCAGGAAGCGCACGCGCTGACCGGCGAGATGGATTATATATTGAAAGTGGTGACGCCCGACCTCAAATCATTGTCGGAGTTCGTCAACGGCGTGCTGCTGCCGCACGAATCGGTGCAGCATGTGAAGACGGCGATCGTGCTTGAGACATTGAAGGAAACCGGCGCGCTGCCGATTTAGCCCAGACGGCTTTTCGTTAGATATGGCGGAGGGACAGCACCCAGGACAGCACCCCCCTCTGGCCTGTCGGCCATCTCCCCCTCAAGTGGGGAGATTGGCAGCTCTGACCTCGCTGCCCACTCCGCAACGCTGAAAATTGGCGAAAGCCAACGCGACATCCAATCTCCCCACTTGAGGGGGAGATGTCCGGCAGGACAGAGGGGGGTGTGAAGGATCGCCACAGTGCGGAACTTGACTTCTTCCGCTCGGAACGTGAGGCCGTTCACCCCTTCGACTGCTTGATCAGCCCATAGAGATTGGTGCAGCGGGCGCCGGAGCGGCAATAGGCGAAGACCGGGCTTTCGAGTTCGTCAAGCGCCTCGGCCTGGTCTTCGACATTCTCGGCGGTGATCTGGCCGCTGATGACAGGGATGTAGCGGAAGGCGAGCCCGGCGCCCTCGACTGCCGCTTTGACGGTGTCGGCCGATGGCTGGCCGGGCTGCTCGTCGTCTGGCCGGTTGCAGATCACGCTCTTGAAGCCGGCGGCCTTGATGGTCGCGACATCTTCGGGCTGGATCTGGCCGGAGACCGAATAGTCCTCGCTGATCTGACGGTATTCCATGGCTGGGGTCCTCACAATCTGGCTAGCGGCAGTCTTGCCACTCCCGGACCCGGTCGGCAACCGCCATTAGATAGAAATCCGGCCGGGCAATTTCAGCCCGACCGGATGGAGTGACTAGACAGCTCAGCTGCCGAGGATCGCGCCTTTGATCTGGGCGATGTTGTTGTGCATCAGGTCGATATAGGTCGCGGCCGGGCCGTCGGGCTGCGACAACGCATCGGAATAGAGCGTGCCGCCCACCTTGATGCCGGTCTCGCTGGCGATCTGCTCGATCAGCCGCGGGTTGGTGATGTTCTCGACGAAGATCGCCGCCGCCTTGTCCTGCTTCACCTGGCTGACCAGCTTGGCGACGTCGGCGGCGGAGGGCTCCGACTCGGTCGACACGCCTTCCGGGGCCAGGAACGTCAAGCCGTAGGCCTGCTCGAAATAGCCGAAGGCGTCATGCGAGGTGATGACGACGCGCTTCTCCTGCGGGATCGACTGGATCGCCGCCTGCACTTCGCCCTCAAGCGCCTCGAGCTTTTGCGTATAAGCGGCTGCATTGGCCTTGTAGCTGTCGCAACCCGCAGCGTCGGCCGTGCAAAAGGCGTCGGCGATGTTCTTCACATAGATCTTGGCATTGGCGATCGACTGGAAGGCATGCGGATCGGTGACCGTCTTGCCGCCATCGGTTTCCGCGCCTTCGGCGGCATCGGCCTCGGCGAATTCGGGTTTGAAATTGATCGGCGTGACCCCCTTGGTCAGCACGGCAATCGAAGCCTTGGTGGCGCTGGCGTCGACCAGGCGCTGCAGAAAACCTTCGAAATGCAGGCCGTTGACCAGCACGATGTCGGCCTTGGCCATCGTCACAGCATCGGCGGGGCTCGGCTCGTAGACGTGGGCGTCGCCGTCCGGCCCGACGATGGTGGTCAGATCGATGCGGTCGCCGCCGACATTCTTGGCGAAATCGGCGATGATCGTGAAGCTGGCGACCACTTTCAACGGCTCTGCGAAGGCCGAAGATGCGCCAAAGGCGGTTAATGTTATAACGCTCACGGCCAAAGCGGCGCGGATCGATTTCAGCATGGACAGTTTCTCCTTGTTGGGATCAGGCAGTTCTGTGGCGGTGATGGACGATGCGGGCGCGCAGGATGCCGCGCGTGCCGAACAGGATCGAGGCGAAATAGACGACGCCGGCGGACAGGATGATGGCCGGGCCGGAGGGCAATGACGCATGGTAGGACAACAGCAGCCCGGCAATGCAGGAGGCAAAGCCGATTACTGTGGCCAGCACGCACATCGGCTCGACGCGCGAGGTCCAGAAGCGGGCCGCCGCTGCCGGCAGCATCATCAGCCCGACCGACAGCAAGGTGCCGAGCGCCTGGAAGCCGCCGACGAGGTTGAGCACGACGAGGCCGAGAAAGATGAAATGCACCGGGCTGCCCATCCGGCTGACCGAGCGCAGGAACAAAGGGTCGAGGCATTCGGCGACCAGCGCCCGCCAGAAGGTGGCGAGGCTGACCAGCGTCACCACGACGATGCCGCCGATCAGCGTCAGCGCCTCGTTGTTGAGCGCCAGCACGGTGCCGAACAGCACATGCATGAGATCGACGCTGGAGCCGCGGATCGACACCATGAGCACGCCGATGGCCAGCGAAATCAGGTAGAAGGCCGCCATCGAGGCGTCCTCGCGCTGGATGGTGAAGCGCGAGACGGCGCCGGCGCCGAGCGCCACGATGATGCCGGCGATCAGTCCGCCGATCGTCATCGGCAGGATCTCCAGGCCATAGAACAGGAAGCCGGCGGCGGCACCCGGCAGGATGGCATGCGCCATGGCATCGCCGGACAGGCTCATGCGCCGCAGCATCAGGAACACGCCGACCGGGCAGGCGCCGAGCGACAGCATCATCGAACCGGCAAGCGCCCGCTGCATGAAGGCGTAGTCGGCGAAAGGAGCGACGAACAGACCGTAAAGCACCTCCATCATGCTGCCCTCGGCCCGGAGCCGTGATAATGCTCGTGGTCATGGCTGTGCTCGTGGCCACCGTGCTCGTGATCATGCTCGCCGGGCTCACACCATGGCGCGTTGTCCTCCCAGGCTTCGTGGAAGCGGCGCGCGCGCAACAGATTCTCAGGCCGCAGCGTCTCTTTGGTCTCGCCCCAGGCGATCGGCTGGCGCGCCAGGAGCAGTGTTTCGGGGAAATTCTGCCGCACCAGATCGAGATCGTGGACCACAACCATGATCGTGCGTTCCTCGCCGTGCCAGCGCTTGATCAGCGCGATCAGGTCGCCGACCGTCTTGGCATCGACGGCGTTGAACGGCTCGTCGAGCAGGATGAGCTCGGCATCCTGCAACAGCACGCGGGCAAACAGCGTGCGCTGCAGCTGGCCGCCCGACAGTGTGTCGATCGGGCGCTTCTCGAAGCCGCCGAGGCCGACGGCCATCAGCGCCTTGCTGACCGAGTCGCGGTCTTCCCTCGTATAACGGCCGAGCATGCCGCGCCGCGGCCACAGGCCAAGCGAAACCAGGTCGACGACCCGGGCCGGAAAGGAGCGGTCGAGCTCCGATTGCTGCGGCAGATAGGCGGCGCGTACGCCGGGCGCCCGGATCACCGCGCCGGCCATCGGCTTCAGGACGCCGACAATGCCCTTCATCAGCGTCGACTTGCCGGAGCCGTTGGCGCCGACGACCGCCGTCAGCGATCCCTTGCGGATCGTACCATTGAGGTGGTGGACCGCAGGATGGCTATTGTAGCCCAGCGTCAGGTCGCGGAAGGTCAGGCAGGTTTGGCTCATGTGACGATCCATGGGGCGATGATCGGTGCTGCAGGGGCGGATTCGATATGTGATGTTATTACATTAGTCAACAAGCCAATCGGGCGGAATTGCGGCCGGGCCGTCTTGTTGTGTGCTTTGGCTTGGCTCAAGAAGTTCCGCTCGAGCGGCCTTGCCCCCGGCGAACCCGGCCCCTAAACAGGCGCAGCGACAAGAGGAGAAGGAATATCCAATGAGCATTCGTCGTATCGATGTAGGCCCGCGCATGAGCCAGATCGTCATCCACGGCAACACCGTCTATCTGGCCGGTCAGGTCGGCAAGCCGGGCGGAAACGTCGGTGCCCAGACCAGGGACATTCTGGCGGCGATCGACGAATTGCTGGCCAAGGCCGGCACCGACAAAACCAAGATCCTGCAGGCGATCATCTGGCTGGCCGACATGAGCACCTTTGCCGAGATGAACGCGGAGTGGGACAAATGGGTGCCGCAAGGCAACACGCCGGCCCGCGCCACCGGCGAAGCGAAACTTGCCGGACCGGAATATCTGGTCGAGATTATTGTTACCGCGGCGATTTGAGGGTCTTTACCCTCCCCCTCGAGGGGAGGGTCGGCGAGTAGTCGGAGCGAAGCGGAGACTGCGAGACGGGGTAGGGTCGGCGAGGTTGCACCGACCCCACCCCGCGTCACAAAATGCCGCCATGCGGCAATTTGCTCCGCGACCCTCCCCTCGAGGGGGAGGGTTACCCCCTTGACGGCGTGAACCGCGCCACCAGCGTGTGGTTCTCTGCCGCATAGGTGAACCGGACATGGGTGACGGGGTGCTCGGCGCTCCATGTCCGCCGCTCGATCACCAGGCACGGCGCACCGGTCTGGATGTCGAGCGCCGCCGCGATGTGCTTTTCGGCGGCAACGGCGCGAATCCGATGCTCGGCGGCACTCCACGGCACGCGCCCGATCAGCCACGGACCGGGCGCCGTGTCGAAAAACGCCTCTTCGACAGCCTCCGGCACGGCGGCCAGATTGATCAGCCGCTGCTCGTGGGCGAACGGCCGCTTGCCGGCGAAATGCCGGCATTCCAGCACCAGCACCGGCCCGGCGACGTCGAGTTCCAGCAGGGCGCGGTCGTCGGCGCTGCTGCGCCTTCTGTTTCGCGCCATGCGCTCATAGCGGTAGGGCAGGCCAAGTGCCTCGACCTCGATCCGGATGTCGTGGATTTCGAGAACGGCTGCCTGCGACTGCGGCTGGCGGACAAAACTGCCCGAGCGACGCCGGCGCTCGATCAGCCCGGCCTTGGCCAGTTGCGACAGGGCCTTGTTCACTGTCATGCGCGAACATCTGTATTCGGCCGTCAGTTCATGCTCGAACGGGATGCGGTGGCCGGGCGCCCAGGCACCCGACAGGATCCGTTCGCTGATGTCCGACAGGATGCGCTGGTGCAGCGAAAGAACCTCGCCGCCGTCCGCGCTTCCGGAATCCGCGCTTATTGTCCCGATCATGCTCATGCCGAAAGCGCCGTCATCACCTTGCGGAAGCGCTCGGCGATGGCATCGCGCCTGGCATGCATGCCGCCGCTGACCAGTTTCTTGCCATACACCCAGACGCAATCGACCTTGGTGCCGTTGGCAAAAATCCAGGCATCAAGGATTGCATCGCCCGTCTTGCCGGCCAGCGATGGATGCTTGCCGTCGAGCGAGACGAAATCGGCCGAGGCACCTGCTGCGATCTGCGAGAGGCCGGCGCCCAACGCGGCACTGCCACCATCGAGCGCTGCATCGAACAAAGCACGGCCGGTCGAGCCACCGGCCACCGCCAGCACGTTGCGGGCGCGGTGGGCGAGGCGCTGCGAATATTCGAGCTGCCGCAACTCGTCCGGCAGGCCGATCAGTACGTTTGAATCCGAGCCGATGCCGAAGCGGCCGCCATGCTGCATGAACAAGGACGCGGCAAAGGTGCCGTCGCCGAGATTGGCCTCGGTGATCGGGCAGAGGCCGGCAACGGCGCCGCTTTTCGTCATTTGCACCGTCTCGGTCTCGGTCATGTGCGTAGCGTGGATGAGACACCAGCGCCGGTCGACCTTGGCGTTGGCAAGCAGCCATTCGACCGGCCGCGCCCCGGACCAGGCAAGGCAGTCCTCGACCTCCTTCATCTGCTCGGCGATGTGGATGTGGATCGGCCCCTCCGGCGCCATCACCGTGATGTCTTCCAGTTCCTCCGGTGTCACGGCACGCAGGCTGTGCGGGGCGACGCCGACGACGCCTTGATTCAGCGCGCGAATGGAGTCTCGGCATTTGTCAACAAGCCGCGAGAACTGGTTCACATCGTTGATGAACCGGCGCTGGCCTTCATTTGGCGCAGCGCCGCCGAAAGAGGAATGCGCGTAGGACACGGGCAGCAAAGTCAGCCCGATGCCTGTCTCGGACGCTGCGGCAACAATGCGCTGCGCCATCTCGGCGATGTCAGCATAGGGCCGGCCATCACGGTCGTGGTGGAGATAGTGAAACTCGCCGACGCGCGAGAACCCGGCCTCCAGCAACTCGACATAAAGCTGGGCCGCGACCGCCTCGACCTGGTCCGGCGTCATCGACAGCGCGAAACGGTACATCACCTCGCGCCAGCTCCAGAAACTGTCGGCGGAAGGGCCGCGCAATTCAGCAAGGCCGGCCATGCCGCGCTGGAAGGCATGGCTGTGCAGGTTCGGCATGCCGGACAAAAGGATGGCACGGCGCTCGTCGCCGGGCAGGAGCGAGGTATTCGCCTCGACCGTGGCGATCCTGCCGTCGGAGATGACGATCCGCACATTGCTGTGCCAGCCGTCGGGCAGAAGCGCCTGTTCTGCAAAGATTGCTGTCACGTTTTTCTCCAAATCCCGGTCTGCCGTGCGATGATAGCGCTTGCAGTGCCTTTTCATATGTATATACATAATCGTCACCTATTGAAACGGAAAAGATGATGGCTGCAGAGAGCAAAAGCCGGGCAGGGGAGGTTCGCCTCTGGCGCAATGCGCGCCTCGCGACCATGGCCGAAAGCAGCCCCGGGTCAGGCGTTGTCGAGCACGGTGCAATCGCCGTGCGCAATGGCCGGATCGTCTATGCCGGGCCGGAAGCCGACATGCCGGCAGCGCTCCGCCCCAGAGCACTTGGCAAAGACGCCGAGGCGACCGACTGCGAAGGCCGCTGGATTACGCCCGGCCTGATCGACTGCCACACCCATCTGGTTCACGCCGACAACCGTGCCAATGAATTCGAGATGCGGCTGGCCGGCGCTACCTATGAAGAGGTTGCCAAGGCGGGCGGCGGCATCGTTTCCTCGGTCAAGGCACTGCGCGCCGCCGGCGAGGACGAGCTGGTCGCCCAGTCGCTGCCGCGCCTCGATGCGCTGATCGCCGAAGGCGTCACCACCGTCGAGATCAAATCCGGCTACGGTCTCGACCTCGAAAACGAGAAGAAGTCGCTGCGCGCCGCACGACGGCTCGGCGGTGAGCGGCCGGTGACGGTCAGGACCACTTTCCTCGGTGCTCATGCACTGCCGCCCGAAGCAAAAGGCGACAAGGACGCTTTTATCGATCTTGTCGCCAACGAGATTTTGCCGGCCGTCGCTGCCGAGGGCCTGGCCGATGCCGTCGACGGCTTTTGCGAAGGCATTGCCTTTTGGCCGGAGCAGATCGCCCGCGTGTTCGATGCCGCAAAGGCTGCGGGCCTGCCGGTCAAGCTCCATGCGGACCAGCTGTCCAATCTGCACGGCGCCGAACTTGCGGCGCGCTATGGTGCGCTATCGGCCGACCACCTCGAATACACCGACGAGGCCGGTGCGGCGGCGATGGCGAAGGCCGGAACCGTGGCGACCATCCTGCCCGGCGCCTACTACTTCATCCGCGAGACCAAGAAGCCGCCGATCGCCTTGTTTCGCCAGCATGGCGTCAGGATGGCCGTTGCCACCGACAACAATCCCGGCACGTCGCCGCTGACCTCGCTGCTGCTGACCATGAACATGGCCGCGACGTTGTTCGGCCTGACCGTCGATGAATGCCTTGCCGGCGTTACCCGCGAGGCTGCCCGCGCGCTCGGGCTGCTTGGACAGACCGGCACGCTGGAGGCCGGAAAATCCGCCGATCTGGCGATCTGGAACGTCGAGCGCCCGGCCGAACTCGTCTACCGCATGGGCTTCAACCCGCTGCATGCCCGCATCTGGAGGGGACAATGACCGAACTCAAGCTAAGGCCGGGCAATGCCACGCTGGCCGATTGGCGCGCCATCTATCGCGGCGCCGCACTGAGGCTCGACGATGCCTGCCGGCCGAAGATCAAGGCCAGCGCCGAGGCCGTCGCCAGGATCGTCGCCAAGGGCGAGCCGGTCTATGGCATCAATACCGGCTTCGGCAAGCTGGCCAGCGTCCGCATCCCCGCCGCCGATCTGGAAACGTTGCAGCGAAACATCGTGCTGTCCCATGCTGCCGGCGTCGGCGAGCCGATGCCCGTCGCAATCTGCCGGCTGATGATGGCGCTGAAGCTGGCCAGCCTGGCACAGGGCGCCTCCGGCGTGCGGCCGCGGACGATCGAACTGCTCGAGGCGATGCTGGCCAACGACGTTATCCCCGTGGTGCCGGCGCAAGGCTCGGTCGGCGCTTCCGGCGACCTTGCGCCGCTGTCGCACATGACCGCCGTGATGATCGGCGTCGGCGAGTGCTTTACCCCGCATGGCCGCTTTCCCGCCAAGGTCGCCTTCGTTTCGCACGGCCTGGAGCCGGTGACACTGGGTGCCAAGGAAGGCCTGGCGCTGCTCAACGGCACCCAGTTTTCGACCGCCTATGCGCTTGCCGCTTTGTTCGAGGCGGAAGTGCTCTACCAGTCGGCACTGGTCGCCGGCGCGCTGTCGACCGATGCCGCCAAGGGCTCCGACGCTCCGTTCGATCCACGCATCCATCTGCTCAGGAAACATCGCGGCCAGATCGAGACGGCCGAGGCGTTGCGCAATTTGATGGCCGGCAGCGCCATCCGTGAATCGCACCGCGTCGGCGACGAGCGTGTGCAGGATCCGTATTGCCTGCGCTGCCAGCCGCAGGTGATGGGCGCAGCGCTCGACGTGCTCCGCAAGGCCGCCGAGACGCTCGGCACCGAGGCCAACGGCGTCACCGACAATCCGCTGATCTTTGCCGAGGACGACTCCGCACTTTCGGGCGGCAATTTCCATGCCGAGCCGGTCGCCTTCGCCGCCGACATGATCGCACTCGCCGTCTGCGAGATCGGCTCGCTGTCGGAGCGGCGCATCGCTATGCTGGTCGATCCGGCGCTGTCGGGCATGCCGGCCTTTCTCACGCCCAAGCCGGGTCTGAATTCCGGTTTCATGATCCCTCAGGTCACGGCGGCAGCACTGGTTTCTGAAAACAAGCAAAAGGCCTATCCGGCCAGCGTCGATTCGATCCCGACCTCGGCCAACCAGGAAGACCACGTCTCGATGGCGGCGCATGGCGCGCGCCGCCTCATCGGCATGGTCGAGAATGCGACGGCCGTCATCGGCATCGAATTGCTGGCCGCCGCGCAAGGCTGCGATTTCCACGCACCGCTGGCCTCGAGCGCGGCACTGGAGGCGGTGCGCCGGCTGGTCAGGGCAGAGGTGCCGCATCTCGACAACGACCGGCACTTCCACCCCGACATGGAGAAGGCCATCGCCATGATACGCAGCGGCGCGGCGGTGAAGGCCGCGGGTGCGGTGAAACTGCCGGGCGTTGCGTCATGAGGCGGTGTACCGTCACAGGCCGCGTTCTGTCGCGCCCCCCTCTGTCCTGCCGGACATCTCCCCCACAAGGGGGGAGATTGGCCATCATCGAGTCTTTCGCCAATCTCCAACGTTGCAGGATTGAGCGAAGCGGCGAAGCTACCGATCTCCCCCCTCGTGGGGGAGATGTCCGGCAGGACAGAGTGGGGCGCTGTCCCGCCAACCTCAGCCCGGCAACAAAAAACCCGCCTCAAAGGCGGGTCGTCGGGCCGAATCAGCACCATACCGAATTTAGTAGCATAGCTGCCGGCACAAAGCAAGAACAAAATGCGTTGCGAGCGATAAAAACCGAAGTCGGTGTTCAAGGACGATTGCAAAGTCGCGTTCCTTCGCGCGGAGACTTCCGATGACCTCACCCTCCTGGCTCACCGTCACCCAAGGCACAGCACCCCTGCTGGTTTCGATCCCGCATACCGGCATCGATCTCGCCGGCCTCGACAGCCGGCTGGTCTCGCCCTGGCTCGGCCGCCGTGACGCCGACTGGTGGATCGACAAGCTTTATGACTTCGCCGAGAGCCTCGGCGCGACGGTCGTGCATACGGCGATTTCGCGCACCGTTATCGACGTCAACCGCGATCCGTCCGGCGTTTCGCTCTATCCCGGCCAGACGACGACCGGGCTCTGCCCGACAGAGACCTTTGACGGCGATCAGCTCTACCGCAAGGGCGGAGAGCCGGAACCGTCTGAGATCGACGAACGCCGCGAGAAGTTCTTCGTACCCTATCATGCGGCTCTGCAGGCCGAGATCGACAGGCTGCGCGCTTTGCACGGAAAAATCGTCGTCTATGACTGCCATTCGATCCGCTCGGTGCTGCCGCGCCTTTTCGAAGGCAAATTGCCGGTCTTCAATCTCGGCACCAATGACGGCAAGAGCGCCGATCCGACGCTGCAAGCGACGGTTGGCCAGATCCTCGCCGAAACCGGCGAGAGCTACGTCGTCAACGGCCGCTTCAAGGGCGGCTGGATCACGCGCCATTTCGGCCAGCCGCAAGCCGGCGTCCACGCGCTGCAGATGGAACTCTCCAACCGCGGCTATATGCGCGAGCCCGAAGGCAAGGGCGAACCGGCTAACTGGCCGGTGCCTTACGAGGCCGAATTCGCGGCGCCGATCCGCGTCACGCTGAAGAAGATCCTGGAAACCGCGATCGCCTGGGCCGAACGCTGACGCGCGGTGCACCTCACTCGAAAGGGACAATCATGACCGATCCTCGCCACAACATCCGTGAAGTGCGCAGCCCGCGCGGCAGCGAGCTCAACGCCCGCACCTGGCTGACGGAAGCGCCGTTGCGCATGCTGATGAACAATCTCGACCCAGACGTCGCCGAAAACCCCAACGAGTTGGTCGTCTATGGCGGCATCGGCCGGGCGGCGCGCACCTGGAACGATTTCGACCGCATCGTTGCCTCGCTGAAGACGCTTGGCGACGACGAGACGCTGTTGGTGCAATCGGGCAAGCCGGTCGGCGTGTTCCGCACTCATCCTGACGCCCCGCGCGTGCTGATCGCCAACTCGAATCTCGTGCCGCACTGGGCGACATGGGAGAAATTCAACGAGCTCGATAAAAAGGGCCTGATGATGTACGGCCAGATGACGGCCGGCTCGTGGATTTACATCGGCACGCAAGGCATCGTGCAGGGCACCTACGAGACCTTCGTCGAAGCCGGCCGCCAGCACTATGGCGGCAATCTCAGGGGCAAATGGATCCTGACCGGCGGCCTCGGCGGCATGGGCGGTGCCCAGCCGCTCGCCGCGGTCATGGCCGGCGCCTGCTGCCTGGCGGTCGAATGCGATCCCGACCGCATCGATTTCCGGCTGCGCACCCGCTATGTCGATGAGCGCGCCGACACGCTTGACGAGGCTCTGGAAAAGATCGAGCGCTGGACCAAAGCCGGTGAGGCGAAATCGGTTGGCCTGGTCGGCAACGCCGCCGACATCCTGCCGGAACTGGTGCGGCGCGGCGTGCGCCCTAACATCGTCACCGATCAGACCTCGGCGCATGACCCGCTCAATGGCTATCTGCCCAAGGGCTGGTCGCTGGCCGAGTGGCGCGAGAAACGCACCTCCGACCCGAAGGCCGTCGAAAAAGCTGCCCGCGCGTCGATGCGCGAGCATGTCGAGGCGATGGTGGCGTTCTGGAATACCGGCGTGCCGACGCTCGACTACGGCAACAACATCCGCCAGGTGGCGAAGGAGGAGGGGTTCGAGAATGCTTTTGCCTTCCCGGGTTTCGTGCCGGCTTACATCCGTCCGCTGTTTTGCCGCGGCATCGGCCCGTTCCGCTGGGCAGCGCTTTCCGGCGATCCCGAGGATATCTACAAGACCGACGCCAAGGTGCGCGAGCTGACCCCCGGCAACACCCATCTTCACAACTGGCTCGACATGGCGCGTGAGCGCATCGCCTTCCAGGGCCTGCCGGCGCGCATCTGCTGGGTTGGGCTTGGCGATCGCCACCGGCTCGGCCTCGCCTTCAACGAGATGGTCGCCAGGGGCGAACTGAAGGCGCCGGTGGTCATTGGCCGCGATCACCTCGATTCCGGCTCGGTCGCCTCGCCGAACCGCGAGACGGAGGCGATGAAGGACGGCTCCGATGCCGTCTCCGACTGGCCGTTGCTCAATGCCTTGCTCAACACGGCGTCCGGCGCCACCTGGGTGTCGCTGCACCATGGCGGCGGCGTCGGCATGGGCTTTTCGCAGCATGCCGGCATGGTCATCGTCGCCGACGGCACGCCCGAGGCGGCCAAGCGCCTGGAGCGGGTTCTGTGGAACGATCCGGCGACCGGCGTCATGCGCCACGCCGATGCCGGCTATGACATCGCGATCGAGTGCGCCCGGGAGAACCAGCTCAACCTGCCCGGCATTTTGGGCTGAGCCGCGCCTTGCGCATCCTTCGGGCAGCCGAATACCGGTCGATGCCGTGGAAGAACGGCGGCGGGGTGACGACGGAGATTGCCGTCTCGCCGCCAGGTGCCGGGCTCGACGATTTCGACTGGCGCGTCTCGATGGCGCTGGTCGAGGGCGGCGGCCCATTTTCCGGATTTGCCGGCGTCGACCGGACCTTGGCGTTGCTGGAAGGCGAGGGCATGATCCTCGACATCGCCGGCCGGCTACCGGTTGAAATCACCAAGGCTTCCGCACCGCTTGCCTTTCCGGCCGACGTGCCGACGCAAGCCACGCTGATCGCCGGTCCGATCACCGACCTCAACGTCATGACCCGCCGCGCCCGGGCGATCCACACGGTCGAGCGCCTGCTGATTTCGGCTCCGACGGAGATCCAGGCCGAAGCCGATGAAACACTCATCCTGTGCGTCGACGGCGAACTCAGCGTGGCCGGCGCGGCGCCCATGCAACTGGGGCCGCTCGATGCGCTGTTGCTTGGGGCGCAAGCGCCGGAACTGCGCCTGGATCCGGTCCGGCCGGCCATGCTGTTCGTGATCCGCATCGACCGCATTGCCGGCAACGATTAACGTCTGTTTCCAAACATGATCGTGACGCCGGCCAAATATCGCGTAAGCTGGTCGCTGCATCACGAAAAAGCCTGAATCTTCCGCCGATCAGAAGCCGAAACGATGCTCATAGTGCCCGCCTGGAAGTTGTCGAAAAACGGCATCTTGTCGTGGTGCGGAAACAAACTTTCGGCCAAGTGTTGCGATGCAACCAATTGCATTTGGACCGGTTTTAGGGACATTGCCGTGGCGGTGACGCCGCACTGCGTCCCCAACACGGAACCTTAGATGAATATCCAGACCAATCTCGCACAGATCGAAAAGACGAGCGCCAGCTTCCCGGCTGTCACCGACGAGCCGATACGCTCCAATTTCCTGCCGGAAGATCGGCTGCGCGCTTTGGGCGCAGCCCTTGCCAATGGCGATGCCAAGGACTTGTTCGGTCTGACGCCTTTCGATTTTCAGGCGCGCATCCGCGACAGCGCCAGGAAAATTCTCGATGTCTACCGTTCCACCAACGCTGCCCAGGCGAGGGGCGAAACGATCACGCCCGCGGCGCAGTGGCTGCTCGACAACAACTACCTGGTCGAGGAGACCATTTTTCAGGTCAAGCGCGACCTGCCGCGCCGCTTCTACCGCCAGTTGCCGACGCTGAAACTGTCGGATGGATCCAGTGTGCCGCGCGCACTGGCGGTCGCGTGGACCTATGTCGCGCATTCCGACAGTTCCGTCTCGTCGGCCATGTTCAAGGCGATTGTCGAAGGCTTCCAGTCCGTCGAGCCACTGAAGATCGGCGAATTATGGGCGCTGCCGTCGCTGCTGCGCTTCGTCCTGATCGAGAACCTTCGCCGGATCGCGGTCCGCGTCAATCGCACGCGGGAACTGCGCCAGATCGCCAACGAGGTCGCCGACCGTGTGCTGGCGACGGACGACAGCGCCGACCGGCAGGCGATACTTTCCCACTACAGCGCCCATGCGCAGGACACCACCTTCGCCACCCAGTTGCTCTACCGGCTGCGTGACGGCTCGCAAAATGCCGGCAGGGCGCTGGAATGGCTGGAGGGCGAGCTGGAACGGACCGGCTCCGACGCCGAGGAGATCATCCTCAGCGAGCACCACACGCTGTCCAGCGGCAACGTGACCACCGGCAACATCATCCGCGGCCTGCGCCTGATCAACGACATCGACTGGACGGTGTGGTTCGAGGGCGTCAGTCGCATCGACACCTTGCTGCGCGAACGCACCGATTTCGCCGCGCTCGATTTCTTTTCCCGCGACCAGTACCGGACTGCGATCGAGGAGCTGGCGCGCCGTTCCGATCTCTCCGAATTTCGCGTTGCCGAAAGGGCGATCGAGCTCGCCGGCCATGCTGCCGCTGCACCGGGCTCCGAAACCGGTCCGATCGCTTACACCGACGTCGGCTTCTTTCTGGTCGGCCCGCGCCGGCAGGAGCTCGAGCGGTCGATCGGCTACCGGCCGACCATCGGCAAGACGCTCAACCGGACCTTCCGCAAGACCGGATGGCTGGGCATTGTCGTGCCGGTGTTTGCGCTGACGGTCCTGCTTCTGGTCGTTTCCGGCAATGCGCTTGCCAATCTCGGCCTGTCGGTGCCGTCGATCGTCCTGATGCTGGCCCTGTTCGCGGTGCCGGCCAGCGAAGGCGCGCTCGCGTTCTTCAACACCGTCGTCTCGCTGTTTTTGAAGCCGACGCGTCTCATCGGCTATGATTTCAGGCACGGTGTGCCGCCCGAGGCGCGCACGCTGGTGGTGGTGCCGTCGCTGATCGGCTCGCGCGACGATGTCGAGGAGAACATCCGCAACATCGAGGTGCATCACCTCGCCAACACGGCGGGCGAAGTCTATTTCGCGCTGCTTTCCGACTGGCCGGACTCCAAGACCGAGATCGATACGGCGGATGTCGAAATCCTCGAATTCGCCCGCGCCGAAATCGCCAGGCTGAACGCCCGCTATCCCTCGGAAGGGGCGCCGCGCTTTTATCTGCTGCATCGGCGCCGGCTCTACAACGCGTCGCAAGGCGTCTGGATGGGCTGGGAGCGCAAGCGCGGCAAGCTGCACGAATTGAACCTTCTGCTGCGCGGCGACAGCGACACCACCTTCCTGCCGTTGGAAGTGCCATTGCCGGAGAGCGTCGTCCACGTGATGACGCTGGACGCCGACACCCGCACCACCCGCGACGCCGTCGCTGCGCTGGCCGGCAAGCTTTGCCACCCGCTCAACCGTCCGCATTTCGATGTCGCACGGCGCGAGGTTACGGCAGGTTATTCCATCCTGCAGCCGCGCATCACCGCGTCGCTGACCAGTGGCGACGAGGCGTCGTTCTTTCAGCGTGTCTTTTCCGCCAATCGCGGGCTCGACCCGTACGTCTTTGCCGTGTCGGACCTCTACCAGGACATCTTCGGCGACGGTTCCTTCACCGGCAAGGGTCTTTACCATGTCGACGCCTTCGAGGCGGCGCTGAAGGGTCGCATCGAGGAAAACACCATCCTCAGCCATGATCTGCTCGAAGGCGCCCTGGCGCGCTCGGCCTTGGTCACCGACGTCGAACTGGTCGAGGACTATCCGACCCGCTATTCGGTCGATGCGTCGCGCCACCATCGCTGGGCACGCGGCGACTGGCAGCTTCTGGGCTTCATCCTCGGCCCACGCTCAAACGTGCCGGCGCTGTCGCGCTGGAAGATGGTGGACAATCTGCGCCGCTCGGTGACGCCGATCTTCTGGGTGATGGCCGCGATCGCCGGGTGGACGCTGCTGCCCTTCACGCAGGCCGCGCAATGGCAGGCGCTGCTGATCCTCACGCTGTTCATGGCGCCCACTTTCGACATCGTCAACGCCATCCTGCCGAAGAGCGGCGATCAGACGCCGCGCGGCCATTTCTCGGCACTGGCGCGCGACGTTGCCTTCGGCACTGCCCTGGTGGCGCTGAAGATCGTGCTGATGGCGCACCTTGCCTGGATGATGGGCGACG
The DNA here is from genome assembly GCF_040320845.1 of Mesorhizobium sp. M0601. Lineage (NCBI taxonomy): Bacteria > Pseudomonadati > Pseudomonadota > Alphaproteobacteria > Hyphomicrobiales > Phyllobacteriaceae > Mesorhizobium > Mesorhizobium sp. M0601. The sequence goes on along the minus strand of NZ_JAMYQK010000004.1, from coordinate 228,201 downwards.
CGATCATCCGCACGCTCTACCGCCTGTTCGTCAGCCGCCAGAACCTGCTCGAATGGCGCACCGCCTCGCAGGCACACAAGGGCGGCGACAACGATCTCGGCTCCTACTACAGCATCATGTACGGCGCCGTGATCATCGGCGTCGTCGGCCTCGCTGTCCCGGTGCTGGCCGATTCCACCGGCGCCTTCGTCGCCTTCTTCTTTGCCTTGTTCTGGATCGGCTCGCCCGCCATCGCCTGCTGGATCAGCCGTTCGGCCGAAACCGAGGACCGCCTGCGCATATCGGCCGCCGACATCCACGCGCTGCGCACCGTGGCGCGGCGTACATGGCACTATTTCGAGACCTTCGTGACGGCCGAGCATCACCATCTGCCGCCGGACAATTTCCAGGAAAGCCCGGCCCCCGTGGTGGCGCCCCGCACCTCGCCGACCAATATCGGCGTCTACCTGCTGTCGGTGATTTCGGCACGCGATTTCGGCTGGATCAGCCTCTCCGACGCCGTCAACCGCATCGACGCGACCATGTCGACCATCGAGAGCATGCCGCGCGACCGCGGCCATCTCTTCAACTGGTATGACACGACGACCCTGAAGCCGCTCTACCCACTGTACATTTCGGCGGTCGACAGCGGCAATCTCGCCGGCCATCTGGTGGCCGTGGCCGCTGCCTGCGCCGAATGGGCCGAAGCGCCGTCGGTGCATGTGCAGGGCGACTTCGAAGGCATCCTCGACACCGTCACCATCCTCGACGAAAGCCTTGAGGAACTGCCCGACGACCGGCGTCAATTGCGGCCCTTGCGCCAGCGGCTCGCCGACCGTCTCGACGGCATGCGGCGGGCGGTCGAATTGATCAAGGCGCAGCCGGAGATGGCGTCGATCCGTACCATCAACCTGGCCGTCCTGGCCGGCGAGATACGCAAGCTCGCGACAGCCATCCACACCGAGGCCGCGTCGACCCAGAGCGACACCATCGCCGATTGGGCGGCCAGGCTCGAAGCCACCTGCGAGGCGCATGTGCACGACGCGCACAGCGACGAAAACGCGGTCGCGGCATTGCGGGCCAAGCTTCTGACCTTGCGCGAGCGCACGCGCCGCTTCGCCTTCGAGATGGATTTCTCGTTCCTGATGCGGCCCGAACGCAAGCTCTTGTCGATCGGTTACCGGGTCGAGGAGCATCAGCTCGACGAAAGCTGCTACGACCTTTTGGCCTCCGAGGCGCGGCTGACCAGCCTGTTCGCCATCGCCAAGGGCGATTTGCCGACCGAGCACTGGTTCCGGCTCGGCCGGCCGATCGTCGAGATCGGCTTCCAGGGCGCACTGATGTCCTGGTCCGGCTCGATGTTCGAATATCTGATGCCGCCACTGGTGATGAAGGAGCCGCAAGGCAGCATTCTCAACCAGACCAGCAAGCTCATCATCAAGCGCCAGATCCAGTATGGCCGTTCGAAGAACGTTCCCTGGGGAATTTCGGAAGCGGCCTACAATGCCCGCGACCGCGAGCTGACCTATCAGTACACCAATTTCGGCGTGCCCGGGCTCGGCCTGAAGCGCGGCCTTGGCCAAAACACGGTGATCGCGCCTTACGCGACCGTGCTGGCAGCGCAGTTCACGCCGCATGAATCCGTGCAGAACCTGGCCAGGCTGAGGCGGCTGGGCGCACTGGGCCGGCATGGTTTCTACGATGCGGTGGATTTCACGCCGCAACGCGTCCCCGAGGGCACCGACCATGCCGTCGTGCTCAACTACATGGCCCACCACTCCGGCATGTCGATTGCCGCAGTTGCCGATGCGATCTTCGAAGGGCGCCTGCGCGACCGCTTCCACAGCGATCCGGTGATCGAGTCGGCCGAATTGCTGCTGCAGGAAAGGGCGCCGCGCGACATCCCGACTGCGACCGTCAGGACCGAGGCCGACGAGCGCTCGAAGGACGAGACCGAGCTGGAAAGCCCGGATACCCGCATCGTGCTCGATCCGCTCAGGGCGCTGCGCTCGACCAGTGTCATGTCCAATGGCCGCTATTCGGTCATGGTCACCGCCACCGGCTCCGGCTACAGCCGCTGGGGCGAACTTGCCGTCACGCGCTGGCAGCCGGATCCGACCGAGGACCGCCTTGGTTCCTATATTTTCCTGCGCGACGCCAGCAGCGGCGACTGGTGGTCGGCCACCGCCGAGCCGAAGCGCGCCGCCGGCGAGCGTGCGCAGACGCTGTTCTCCGACGACAAGGCGAGCTTCGTCAAATCGATTGGATCGCTGCGTTCGGAAGTCGAGTGCATCGTCATCTCGGAAGGCAATGGTGAGGGCCGACGGGTGACGCTCCACAATGATGGCCCCGCCGACCGGCATATCGAAGTAACCTCGTTTGCCGAACTGGTGCTGGGCTCCGAGCCCTCGGATAATGCCCATCCGGCTTTTTCGAAGATGTTCGTGGAAACCGAGATCGCGCCGAACAACGGCGCGATCTTCGCCACCAGGCGCAAGCGCGAAAAGGACGAACCCGACGTCACCATGGTGCATTTCGTCACCGACCCGTCTGGATCGGCGCGAGACGCCGAGGCGGAAACCGACAGGCGCGCCTTCATCGGCCGCGGCCGCACCATCACCGAAGCGGCAGCCTTTGATCCCGGCGCCAAGCTTGGCGGCCATTCCGGCTTCACCCTGGATCCGATCGCATCGCTTCGCCGGCAGGTGCGCGTGCCGGCCAACAAGAAGATTTCGCTGACGTTCTGGACCGTCGTCGGTACCCATCGCGCCGAATTGGATGCCGCCATCGCACGGCTCGACCATCCCGAAAGCTTCGCCCGCCAGGCGATGCTCGCCTGGACGCGCTCGCAGGTGCAGACCCGGCACCTTGGCCTCAGCCTGTCCGACGCCGCCAATGTGCAGAAGCTGGCGCGCTATCTGATCTATCCCGATCCGTTCCTGCGCCTTCCGGGCGAATCCATCGTCTCCGGGCTCGGCAGGCAGTCCAGCCTGTGGCCGACCAGCATATCCGGCGATTTTCCGATTTTCCTGGTCAGGATCGCCGATGTCGCCGATCTGGAGATCGTCGCCCAGGCGCTTCGCTTCCAGGAATACATGCGCGCCCGCGGCATGATGATCGATTTTGTCGTCGTCAACGAGCAGGCGTCATCCTACGTGCAGGACCTGCAGCGCGCGGTGGAGACGCTGTGCGAAAACAGCCGGTTGCGCGGCAAGGAGCTGGGACCCCGCCAGCACATCTTCGCGGTGCGCCGCGATCTGATGGAGGAAACGACCTACAGGACCTTGCTCGCCGTCGCTCGGGTGGTGCTGCATACGCGCAACGGCACCATCTTCGACCAGATCGAGCGCGCCGAGGCCGCGGCATTGCAGGCGCGGGACGCCGCCCTCCAGCCGGCAGACCTTGCAGCGCTTCGCGAGCCGTCCTTGCCGGTGCCGACGTCGCAAGCATCGGCCGCTCAGGCACTGATCGAGGGCCGCGTCGACGGCAGCGGGCTCGACCAATGGAACGGGTTCGGCGGCTTCGACGGCGGCGGACGCCACTACGTCGTGCGTCTTGCCGGCCGGCGCACGACGCCGCAGCCGTGGATCAACGTCATCTCCAACCCATCGTTCGGGTTCCATATTTCGGCTGAAGGCGCTGCCTTCACCTGGAGCCGCAACAGCCGCGACTATCAGTTGACGCCATGGTCGAACGATCCGGTCACCAACCGGCCGGGCGAGGGCATCTACATCTACGATCACGCCAGTGGCAGGGCGTTCTCGCCAATCGCTGCCGTGGTGCGTGATCCGACAATGACCTACGAAACCTGGCACGGGCAGGGTTTTTCGACGCTCCGCTCAAAACGCGGGCCCCTGTCGATGGACCTGACCCATGTCGTCGATCCCGTCGATCCGGTGAAGATATCGCGGCTGCGCATCCAGAATTCGGGTTCGGTGCCGATGCGGCTGCGCGTCTACGCCTATGCGGAATGGGTTCTTGGCGGCCATCGCTCGCGCACCGCTGCAAGCATCGTTCCGTCGAGGGATGCCGCAACCGGCGCATTGCTGGCGCAAAATCCCTATGGGCTCGATTTCGGCGAGCGGATCGCCTTTCTGGCCGCCGACGGTGCTGTGCATTCGGTCACCGCCGACCGCGGCGAGTTCATCGGCAGGCAAGGCACGAGCGAGTTTCCGCATGCCGTGCTGAGCGGCGCCGGCCTGTCCGGCCGTGTCGAGGCCGGCGACGATCCCTGCGCGGCCATCGCACGCGACATCGACATCGCTGCCGGCGGCGACGTCACGCTGCTCTGGCTGCTCGGCGACGCGGCCTCACCCGAGGAGGCCAGCGCGCTGGTGCAGACCCATCGCTCCAGGGATTTCGATCAGCGGCTGGCTGACAACGAGCGCACATGGCGCGGCTTTCTCGACACCATCCAGGTCGAGACGCCGGACAAGGCACTCGACGCCATGGTCAATCACTGGCTGCCCTATCAGAGTCTGGCCTGCCGCATCCGTGCCCGCTCTGCGTTCTATCAGGCGAGCGGTGCCTTCGGCTTCCGCGATCAGTTGCAGGATACCTTGGCCTTGCTGGCGCATGACCCCAAGCTGGCGCGTGATCAGATCCTCAACGCGGCGCGGCGGCAATTTCCCGAAGGCGACGTGCAGCATTGGTGGCTGCCGCGCACCGAGGCCGGCGTCCGCACCATGATCTCGGACGACGTGGTCTGGCTGGCCCACGCCACGGCCCGTTACCTGCTGGTGACCGGCGACACCGCGATCCTGAAGGAGCAACTGCCCTTCATCGAAGGGCAGGCGCTGGGCGAAGGCGAGCACGATGCTTTCTTCATCCCGGAAATCTCGAAGAAGACAGCCTCGCTCTACGACCATTGCGCGCGGGCGCTCGATCTTGCCGTCAAGCGCAGCAGCCCAGCCGGGCTGCCGCTGATCCTCGGCGGCGACTGGAACGACGGCATGAACCGCGTCGGCGAGCACGGCAAGGGCGAGAGCGTGTGGCTGGGCTGGTTCCTGCTGAAGACGCTGGGCGACTTTGCCGCTGTCGCCAAGGCTGAGCGCGATGCCAAGCGCGTGCAGGCCTGGACGAAGCACGCCGAGGTGCTGAAACGGGCGCTGGAAAGCACCGCCTGGGATGGCGAGTGGTATCGGCGCGGCAGTTTCGACGACGGCACGCCGCTCGGCTCGCGCAAGTCGGACGAGTGCAAGATCGACTCGATCGCCCAGTCCTGGAGCGTGCTTTCGGGCGAGGGCGACCCGGCGCGGTCGACCACGGCAATGGCGCAGGCGATGAAAGCGCTCGTCGACGACGACCTCAACATCGTCAAACTGTTCACCCCGCCCTTCTCGAAGACGGAAAAGGACCCGGGCTACATCAAGAGCTATCCGCCGGGGGTCCGTGAAAACGGCGGCCAATACACGCACGCGGCAACATGGTTCGTCATTGCGCTCGCCGAAATGGGCCGCACCGACGATGCCTACCGCTGCCTTTCAATGCTCAATCCGGTCTACCATGCGCGCGATGAAGCCGCGGCAGAGCGCTACCGCGTGGAACCTTATGTCGTCGCGGCCGATGTTTATTCCGGGCAAGACAAGGGCGGCCGCGGCGGCTGGACCTGGTATACCGGGTCGGCGGGCTGGCTTTATCGCGCCGCGGTCGAGAGCATTCTCGGCATAGAGCGCCGCGGACAGCGCCTCCAGTTCACGCCGAGGCTTCCTAGCCATTGGGACGGCTATTCGGCAACTCTGAAGATGCTGGGCGCCGAGATCAAGGTACGCGTCGTCCGCGACAAAAAGGCCCGGGCCATCTCACTTGAAGTGAATGGCACGAAGACCAAATCTTCGTCCTTCGAGCCAAAAGCCGGAGATAGCGCCGAGGTGGTCGTCAGAATACCGGCCTAGATTCAAGGGCTTGGAGCGTCGCTTAGCGTTCCCAGGGCACGCACGGGCGCTCCAAGTGCCTCTACCGGTTATATTTGCGTTTGACCTTGCTGAATGCCTGCACACGACTTTAGACGTCGTGCCCAGGGTCTTGCTGATTAAAATTGTGGCAGTGCTTTCCAGCTGCCATGATTTTGCCGCAACGCTGACATTTCACCTTTTATCTCAAACTGTTAGACGATCACGGCAAATTTCGAAGCGTCGTCATCTTTTGTTCGCGGAATGGGAACGGAAGAGCTAGACGAGCATTGTTTTGCGACGCGTCAACCGATACGAGTCAAAAAATGACGCACTGCACCATAAATAATTGGCGGAGTAGCTGAAGTGTCACTTCTGCAAATCTACTGGCGAGCCCTTGGTTATCTCGCTGCCGACAGGAAACGCGTTGCGTTTATCTGCGGGGCGAATGTCGCGCTTGCCATTATCGCCATTCTCGAGCCGATCATGTTCGGCCGGGTGATCGATGCCATTTCGGACCGCGGCTCGGTATTCGCGACGCTCGCAATGTGGGCCGGCCTCGGCGCGTTCAACATCATCGCCTTCGTGCTGGTGGCGCGCGGCGCCGACCGCTTTGCCCACCAGCGGCGCAGCGAGGTTCTTTGCCAGTCGTTCGAGCGCGTGATCACCATGCCGCTTGCCTGGCATCATCAGTGCGGCACCTCCAATTCCCTGCACACGCTCCTGCGCGCGGTCGAGACCTTGTTCAGCCTCTGGCTGGAATTCATGCGGCAGCATCTGTCGACGGCGGTTGCGTTGGTCCTGCTGGTGCCCACCGCGCTCAGCATGGATATCCGCATGTCGATGGTGCTGCTGGCGCTTGGCGCGCTCTATGTCGGCATCGGACGGCTGGTGATGCGGCGCACCAAGGAAGGCCAGGCGGCCGTGGAGCGGCACTACCACAAGGTATTTGCGCATGTGACCGACTCGGTCAGCAACGTCGCCGTCCTGCAGAGCTACAACCGCATCGGCCATGAGACCGAGGCGCTGAAGTGCTACGTCAAGAACCTGCTCGACGCACAGAATCCGGTGCTCGACTGGTGGGCGATGGCCAACGCGCTGCACCGCCTGTCGTCGACGATTTCGATGATGGTGGTGCTCTTGATCGGCGCCTATCTGGTGACGCACGGCCAGTTGCGCATCGGCGACGTCATCGCCTTTACCGGCTTTGCCACGCTGCTGATTGCCCGGCTCGACCAGATGTCGGCCTTCGCCAACCAGATTTCCGAGGCGCGCGCCAAGCTCGAGGAATTCTATCATCTCGAGGACTCTGCATCCGACGCCGCCGAGCCCGATGGGCTGCGCGATCTCGTCAACGTCACGGGTCATGTGCGTTTCGAGAATGTCTGCTTCGAGTTCGGCAATTCCGGGCAGGGCGTCGACGACGCGTCGTTCGAGGTCCAGGCCGGCCAGACCGTCGCCATCGTCGGCCCGACGGGCGCCGGCAAGACGACGCTCATCAACCTTCTGCAGCGCGTCTTCACCCCGTCCAGCGGCCGTATCCTGATCGACGGCATCGACACCCGCACGGTGACCCGCAAGTCGCTGCGCCATTCGATCGCCACCGTCTTCCAGGATGCCGGCCTGCTCAACCGCTCGATCGAGGACAACATCCGCGTCGGCCGCGCGGAGGCGAGCTATGACGAGGTCCATGCGGCGGCCAATGCCGCCGCCGCGCAGGATTTCATCCTGTCAAAGAGCGAGGGCTACGACACGGTCGTCGGCGAACGCGGCGGACAGCTGTCCGGTGGCGAGCGCCAGCGCATCGCGATCGCCCGCGCCGTGCTGAAGGACGCGCCCATCCTGGTTCTCGACGAGGCGACCAGCGCGCTCGACGTCGAGACGGAAGACCGCGTCAAGGACGCCATCGACGAATTGCGGCGCGGCCGCACCACCTTCATCATCGCCCACCGCCTGACCACCGTTCGCGATGCCGATCTGGTCGTGTTCATGGACAAGGGCCGGGTGGTCGAGATGGGCGGGTTCACCGAACTGTCGCTGCGCAACGGTCGCTTCGCCAGCCTGCTGCGCGCCGGCGGCCTGCTCAACGACGAGGAGGTCCGCCGCCTCAGCCGTCCGGTGAACGAAGCCGCTTGAGCAGCGCGGCTTGCCTTCTCCCCTATGGGAACCACAAGGGGGGCAGCGCCATCGCAGGTGGAGAGCCGAGGCTTTCGCTCTACGATGTACCCCCACCCCTAACCCCTCCCCACAAGGGGGAGGGAGACTTCCGTTGGCGCTGACCTCGGCAAATTTGCCTGCCTTTCGGCGCCAAAAGGGGAAGTAAGGGCATGCGGCAGCGTTCCCTCCCCCTTGTGGGGAGGGTTAGGGTGGGGGTCCATCTTCGTAAGAATCCAAATGCGATTGCCCCGCCGTTCACGGGGAGAACGGGAGACGCCGTACCGCCGCTGCGGTTGCCGCAACTCCGCCGGCGGTCTATGTAAGGCGGCATGAGCGACACGACTTCACGCCTCTCCGGCTGGATGGACCTTGCCAACCCGACGCGGTTCGTCGGGCTGGCCGAGAAGGTCGTGCCGTGGCTGGCGAGCGTTGCCGCCATCATCCTCGCTGTCGGGCTCTACATGAGCTTCACGGCGCCCGAGGACTTCCAGCAAGGCATCACCGTTCGCATCATGTATATCCACGTGCCTTTCGCCTGGCTCGCCATGATGTGCTACACGCTGATGGCGGTCTCGGCACTGGGCACGCTGGTCTGGCGCCATCCGCTGGCCGACGTGGCGCTGAAATCGGCGGCACCCATCGGCGCCGTCTTCACCGCCCTTGCACTGATCACCGGGTCGATCTGGGGCAAGCCGATGTGGGGCACCTGGTGGGTATGGGACGCGCGGCTGACCTCGGTCTTCATCCTGTTCCTGATGTATCTCGGCATCATCGCGCTGACCCGCGCGCTCGACGATGCCGGGCGCGCCGCGTGGGCCGCCGCCATCATCACCCTGGTCGGCTTCATCAACATTCCGATCATCAAATTTTCGGTCGACTGGTGGAACACGCTGCATCAGCCGGCGTCGGTGTTCCGGCTCGGCGGCCCGACCATCGATCCAAGCCTGTTGTGGCCATTGCTGGTGATGGCACTCGGCTTCAGCGTGCTTTTCTTCGCGCTGCACCTAGCGGCGATGCGCACGGAAATCCTCCGCCGCCGAGTCATTTCGATGCGCCGCGTCGCGGCAAGGCAGGCTAACTGACCGCCGTCGAGTTCCTTCGCGCCCCCCTCTGTCCTGCCGGACATCTCCCCCTCAAGGGGGGAGATTGAATGTCACGTATCGTTTCGCCAATCGCGAATGTTGAAAGAGAGGCGAAGCTACCGATCTCCCCCCTTGAGGGGGAGATGGCCGGCAGGCCAGAGGGGGGGTGCTGTCCCTCCAGCGTTTGAAGGATTTTGTACCTGAAGCGCACGCGCTCCAGCTGGACTCACCCCATCCGCCCGCGTGCTGCCACCGGCAGCGTTTCCAGCACCTTGTCGCCTTCGATCAGATGCACCTCGTCGAACAGGTTGGTGACGACGCAGCAATGGTCGGGCACGACGCGCACGCGCTCGCCGATGCGAAGCTCGGCGCCGCCTGACAGCGTGACGTTGCCGTGCTCTTCGCTGAGGCTGGTCACCCTTGCGCCTGAAATGCCCAGCAGCTCACCGAAATCGGCGAGCCCCAGTGTGTCGCTGGACAGGGCCTTGCTGCCGGCGTCGAGGATGGCGCGTGTCGGCGTTGGGTGGCTGACCACCGTCGACAGCACCGTCAGTGCGCAATCGTCGAGGCTGCCGACGCCTTTGGCGACCTGGTAGCGGTCGAGATAGATGTAGGTGCCGGGCCGGTATTCGGTAACGACGCTGTGCTCGCCGGAACGCCACATATCGGGTGTGCCGCCGCTGGAGATGCGCTCGCAAGCAAGGCCGGCTGCGGCAAGTGCTTGCCGCGCTTCGGCGAGCCACGCCTCGGTCTCGGCGGCGCGGCCGGCCCCCGGGTAGGTCATCAAGCCGCCGAAGACGAGCCCCCGAACCTTGTCGATCTCGCTCGCCAGCGCGACTGCCTCGCCGGCCGACTGCACACCGCAGCGGCCCATGCCGGTGTCGCATTCGACCAGCACCGGCAGGCGGTGGCCGGGATCGGCAAAGGTGGCGGCAAGCCCCATCAGCGTGTCCATGCTGTCCGTTGTCACCGACAGGGTTACGCGGCCGTGCAGCGCCTTGAGGCGCTCCAGCTTGGCCCGCCCGACGATATTGTAGGGCAGAAAGATGTCGGTCAGTCCGGCATCGGCCATGACCTCGGCCTCGCCGATCTTCTGGCAGGTGATGCCGACGGCGCCCGCCGCGATCTGCTTCTTTGCCCAGTAGGGCAGCTTGTGGGTCTTGACGTGCGGCCTGAGCTTCAGCCCGTGCCGGTCGGCATGGGCCTGCGCCCGCGCGATATTGGCTTCGGCGCGGTCGGCATCGATCAGGATCGCCGGCGTATCGAGGTCGTCTATGCTGCGCATGGTCTCACCATCGGAAAATTGGTTGACCTTATGGCCCTGATCGGACCGCATGTCATGGGGCCAGCGACAGCAGTTTGCATCGACACCGGATGGACGTTCGGCTATTGCGGTTTGAGCAATTCCAGGAAAAGTGTGAAACGGTTTTCCGTCCGGAATTGCGTCCAAAAAAAGATCGAGCGGTTCGGCGTTTCCGTGAAACGATGAACCGTTCTAGCGCTCGCAAAGCGACGGGAAGGAACCACGATCATGAAACGCTCCGCCATCAACGACATCATCCGCGACGCCGACGCCTTCATCCGCTCGTTCGGCTACATCATGCCGCCCTTCGCCTACTGGTCGCCGGAAGAGATGAAGGCGCGCCGGCAGGATTCGTCGGCAATCTTCTCGTCGCGGCTTGGCTGGGACATCACCGACTACGGCCAGGAGAAATTCGACGAGCTCGGCCTGTTCCTGTTCACCGTTCGCAACGGCCGCTACGAGGACATGAAGAAGGGCATGGGCATGCTTTATGCCGAAAAAATCATGATCTCGCGCAAGGATCAGCTGTCGCCGATGCACCGCCACAACATCAAGGCCGAGGACATCATCAACCGTGGCGGCGGCAAACTGGTGCTGGAGCTGTTCATGCATGATCGCGATGGCGGCATCGATCCGAAGGCCGAAGTATCGGTGCCTGTCGACGGAACCATCCACAGACTACCTGCGGGTGGGCTCCTGAAGCTCGACCCAGGCCAGAGCGTCACTTTGCTGCCGGGTGTCTGGCATGCCTTCTGGGCCGAGGGCAAGGACGTGCTGATCGGCGAGGTCTCGACCGTCAACGACGATCTCACCGACAACGTCTTCCGCGAGCCGATCGGCCGCTTCGCGGACATCGACGAGGACACGGCACCGCTGCATCTGCTGGTGTCCGATTATGAGAAGTGGGTGGGATAGGGGAGGGTGGCATTTGAACCGGGGCTCATGAGAGGGGCTCATCAGGTTCGTCGGCGCCGCCCCTCATTGCCCTGCCGGGCATTTCTCCCCGTATAGTGACGGGGAGAAAGACGCTATCGCAGATGGTTTCGCAAACTGGCAGCGTTGCGGAATAGTGGTCGACATTGCGTCTATCTCCCTTCTCCCCGTCACTATACGGGGAGAAGGTGCCGGCAGGCGGATGAGGGGCAGCACCGATGCTTCTCGCTAGCTGCACCTGTTCGGCAACTGCTACCGCGCATGCTTGTCGGCCCTGCGGTTGCCGAGCAGCAGCTTGCGTTCGAGATGCGCCCGTAGCTCGCCGTAGTAAGCCGTCAGGAACGCGCGTGCGTCATGGGCTTGGGGTGCCGCGCCGATCTTGCGTCCGATCGTTTCGGCCACCGTCCGCAGGGCGAAATAGTCGTCGCGGCGCAGCACCTCTTCCAGCTTGTGGAGTTCGGCAATCCCGTAGGCATCGAGCTGGGCGTGGCTGAACCGGAAGGCGCCGGCCGCCGGATCCTGCCGTGCCGACAGGTCTTCAAGCAAGGCGCGCTTCGGCGCCTCTACCACCCAGGTCCCCGCCAACAGATCACCGATCCGCATGCGGTCGCGATTGAACAGCGGGAACAAGGCAAACAGCAGCGTCCACACCAGTCCGAACACCGTCGTCAACGTGTCGGCGAGGTCGGTCCCGCTGCGTCCAACGATGATCGACAGCGGCAGGAACACCTCGATCTCGCGCATCAGGTTGCGGGCGATGACCTGGTCGATCGACAGGCCGTCTCCGCTGCGCGACGCGACCCGGATGCCGACGATCCGCTTGCCGGGCGTAGCCGCGCGCCGGCCCGCTTCGAAGACGATGAAGTAGGCGTTGCGCAGAAAGAAGATCAGGATGATCCAGACGACGAAGAGCGGCTGAAATCCCTCGCTGCCAAGGCCTCCCACCCCGAATAGCGCGACGATCGTGATCACGATTGCAGCCACGGCGATGAACACGATGTCGAGCAGGAAGGCGGAGGCCCGCGTGCCGGCGTCGGCCAACTTTATCCGGAGATCGACGCCTTCGGGCGTGATCAGCGGCCGTACAGCCGCGAAGGCGGCGCGTTTAACGATCGCCATGCCGCACCGCCCGGAACAGGTAGAAATAACCGATCCACAGCACCAGCATGCCCCCGCCAATGCCGTAGCGCGTGACGTCGCTGGTGATGGTCTGCCTGCCAATGCCCTCGAGCAGCCCGGCAAACAGCAGCATGACCGAGACCCCGACCATGGCGTTCGCAGCGATGCGTCCGGCGCGAGCCGCTGCCGCCATGCGTGTCAATTCGCCGGGAAAGGCGATGCTGGTGCCGATGCGCATGCCCGCCGCGCCGGCCAAAGAGATTGCGAACAATTCGGTTGTGCCGTGGATGGCCAGCCAGCCGCCGAGCTCCATGCCAAGCCCCTTGGACCAATAGACTTGGAACAACGCCCCGATCATGCAGCCGTTGAACAGCATCAGCAGCACCGTCGGCACCGCGAAGGCGAAGCCAAGGGCGAAGGCCAGGATTGCGACCTGGACGTTGTGCGTGAACAGATAGGCGGCAAAGCCTGAGAGAAAGCCATTGTCGCCATCATAAAGCATGCCTCGCAGCAGCTCGGCCGAGGTGTCGGGGCCCCGGCCTCCTGCCAGGCCGGGCGGGATGATCGCGTCGAACCAGCTCTTGTCGGATGCCACCAGCCAGGCGCCTGCACCAATGCCGATCACCATCAGCGCGACCGACGCCAATGTCCCGCGCCACAGGTCGCGAATGGCTTCGGGCCAGTCATGCAGGAAGAAATCGGCGAGGCGCTGCCGCAGCCCTCGGCGCGCGCCGTAGAGATAGAAATAACCGCGCAGCGACAGCGCTTCGAGATAGCCGACCAGCGCATTATCGAGCGATGTCGCGCGCGCCACCGACAGGGAAGACAGCGCCGATCGATAGAGCAGCGGCAGTGACAGCAACTCCTCTTCGGAAAGCGTCCGCGGCGCACGCTTCTCGACACGCGCCAGCAGCGCCTCGAATGCCTTCCAGTCGGCCTCGCGCTCGCGGCGGAAGCTGGCCAGCGACTGGCGTACCGCGTCGCCGCGTGCAGCATTGTCGGCGACTGGCGCCGTCACAGCAAGTCCTCCTGCTTGAACTGCAGATAGCGCTCGACCAGCGCCGGACCCAGCCGGTTGTGGTCGGCTTCGATCACATGCGCCCCGAGCAGGCGCAGCCGGCCGATGACGACCTGCCTTTCGCGCAAGAGCCCTCCGGCAACGACCGCGCGGGCAACATCCTCGCCGGAGCGTGGCGGCAGGTCGGCCAGGCCCTCCAGTTCGGTGTCCTTCATCATCATGAACAGCACGAGATGCCGTTCGGTGAGCCGGCCCACGGTGCGCAGCATCAATTCCGCACTGATCGGATCGACGAAATCGGTGAAGATGATGACCAGCGAGCGGCGGTCGAGCCGCGCCGCCAGCGTCGTCAATGCCAGCGTGAAATTGGTCTCCTCGCTGGAATAATCGATCTCGGCGGCCCGTTTCTGGATCATCGCAAAGCTGGCGGGGCCGCGCACCGCGCCGCTCGAAACGCGCGGCCTTGCATCGAAGCCGAACAAGCTGACCATGTCACCGCCCTTCAGCGCGATGAATGCCGACAGCAGGGCGGCCGTCACCGCCCGGTCCACCTTCGGCACCCCGTCGACCGGTTCGCACATCAGGCGTCCGCTGTCGATGGCCAGCACGATGTTGTTGTTCTCCTCGATGCGGAACTCGCGCGCCAACAGCTTGCCGTGGCGGGCGCTGCGCTTCCAGTCGATCATCCGCCGGCCCATGCCCGGCTGGTAGTCCTTGAGCGCGTCGAACTCGCGGCCTTGACCGGCGCGGCGCTGCGCATGGCCTTCGGCAAGCGCCGCATGTTGCAGCAGCGTGATCGCCTCGCCGCGAGCGCTGCTGACGTCGGGAAGCACCGCAACCTTGCTTTCCACCGGCAGCACGACCTGGTTCCAGACCAGCCCGAACGGCCCGCGCCAGCGCACCCAGAGACGGTCGAAGCTGGCGACGCCGCGCCGCAGCGCCTGGAAGCGGAGGTTGAGCGAGCCGCCTCCGGCGGTCGGCAGCAAGGCGCCGCCGCTGCCGTCCACCGGCGCCAGACGCGCATCGTGGCCGACGCGGGCCTCCGCGGCGCGCGGGCCCGAGTGACGGGCGGCGACGTGCACGCTGAACTCGCCGCCGACACCGACCTGGTGCGGCGCATCGATGCTGGCATTCAGCGATGCCCGTCCGCGTCCGGCTGCTGCATCCACCGCCAGGAAGGCAAGCAGCAGACAGCTCCACAGCAATCCCAGATACCAGAACGACGGCAATGCTAACGCGACCAGGAAGGCCGGCACCGCGCCGGCCGCAGCTGCCCATACCGCTCGGCCGCTGGGATAGATCAACGTGGTGCTTCCGTCTGGTCGACCAGGTCGGAGACGATCTGCTCGACCAGCCGGCCATCGATCTGTGCGGCAGGCGAAAGGATGACGCGATGACGCAGCGCCGGCACCGCCAGCGCCTTGACGTCGTCGGGGATCACATAGGCGCGTCCGTCCAGCGCCGCCCGCGCACGCGCCGCCCGCGCCAGCATGGCGCCGGCGCGCGGACTGGCCCCGACCTCCAGATCGGCATTTTCGCGCGTAGCCCGAACCAGCGCCGCTATGTAGCCGACGACATCGTCGACAAGGGTGACGGAGCCGACGACTTCAAGGGCCTCCTGCAGCGTCTCGCGGTCCGTCTGCGCTTCGATGCCATATTGCGCGATGTCGTGCGAGGCGGAGCCGCCGCCGTGATGGACGATGATGGCTCGTTCTTCCTCGGGGCCGGGATAGCTGACGCGGTGCTTGAACAGGAAGCGGTCGAGCTGCGCCTCCGGCAGCGGATAGACGCCCTGGTGCTCGATCGGATTCTGGGTCGCGACGACCATGAAATTGCGGCCGAGCGAATGCGTGGTGCCGTCGAAGGTGACCGCATGCTCCTGCATCGCCTCGAGCAGTGCGGCCTGCGTCTTGGGCGGCGTGCGGTTGATTTCGTCGGCAAGCAGGAGATCGCAGAAGATCGGGCCGCGCGTCAGCGTGAACTGCCCGGTCTGGAAGTTGTAGATGTTCGACCCGACGATATCGCCGGGCATCAGGTCCGGCGTGAACTGGATCCGCCCGTAGGCGATCCCAAGCGCCTGGGCGAAGCAGCGCGCGGTCATGGTCTTGGCCGTGCCCGGAGGACCTTCCAGCAGGATATGCCCGCCCGCAAACAAGGCGGTCAGCATCAGGTCGACCGTATCGTGCTGCCCGGTGATCGCCTTGGCCACTTCTTCCCTGATCCGTGTCGCCAGGGCCTTCACATCATCGACGTTCACCGAGCCTCCTTGCCGTCCAGTCATGCAGCCGTTCTGCTGCCTGTTGCATCTGTGTCAGATTCTTCGCCTCGCCGGCCGCTTGCGAGCGCGTCGTGAAGCCGCCGGCTTGCTCCTTATCGCGAGAGTCGAGCCAGTGGTCGAGCGCTTTGCCTTGCAACCCTTGCGGTGCCCCGAGCAGCGCGCCGGCGCGTACCCGCATCAAGGCCGCATAGCGGCCTCCCAGTTCGTCCAGCCGGCCGGCACGCCGCATGAGCATCGCCGTCGTATCGACCAGCGCACGCTTGCCGAAGGCAATCGCGCGCTGGTCGATACGCGGCGGGCCGAACCGGCCAAGGCCATGCAGGAACGCCAGCGCCGCAGCGATCAGGATCGTCAGTGTCAGCGCCAGGAACGGCGGCTCGACCAGAAGCTTGGCGAGGTCATATTTCCGCGCCCCGCCGTGCAGTGTCAGATCGAACATGACCAGACCCTTGCCAGGCCGCAGCCATTGGATCAGGTCGCGCGCCGCGGCCGCCTTGTCGGCATCTCCAAGCGCGGAATTGTTGATTAGGTCGGGGTCGGTCAGGATAAAAAAGGGTTTGTCTTGGAATTCGACGAGGACGGCCTTGCCGCTGCCTGCCGCAATGATCGGGTGATCGTCGGCAACCCATTGCATGTCTTGCGGCGCGGCGACGAGATGGCCCCGGATCTCGAGTTGCTCGACGGTGCTCCTGCCGACACCGAGCTTGGCCTTGGCGATCCGGCCGAGCCAATTGTTGACTACGGTGTCGGGCAAACGCTCGATTTTCATCTTCCATCCCTCATGCTGCTGGAGGGGCAAGGTCTGCCATTTGGGCAGCACGAAGAGAGTCTCGCGGTCATCGCGAAGCTCTAGAATGCGGTCGAGCGCCTCCGGATCGCTGTCGGGCGAGATGGTGACGATCAGCAGTATATCTCTGGCAAGGTCGTCTTCGGTCCGCGCCATCAAGGGCGCTTCGCCGGTGAGCCGCAGCCATTCCGCCAGGCCGGCGTAGCCGACGCCGCTTTTCGACAGCGGCGTGGCGCCGCCATTGCCGGGTTGCCGGAAATCGGGAGCATAGGTGGACAGCAGGAAGAAACCGGCTGCCGCAAGGAGGCTGGCGAAAATCCCCCAAAACAGTGTCTTTCGATTGAACGGCTCCTGTGCCTCGACCGCCGGTGCGCTCACGTCCAGGCATCCCGGAAGGCGAAACGTTCATAGGCGCCGCGCGCCTGCCGCCAGCCTTCCGCGCCGACCGGCCGGCGCGCGAACAGCGCCGCCTCGACGATGCGCGCGATCTCGGTAAACGCATGGCGCGCCCTTCCCGGCAGGGAAGGGGCATTGGCGATGTCGCGCGCGGTGAGCGACGGGCGCAGGAAGTCCGGCAGCCGGCCGGCAATATCGGCGACGCTGCGCCGAAGCAAAAGGTGAACCGCCTCGTCATAGTCGCCGCGTGCGGCCAGCGCATCCGCTTGCGACAACAGGATCTGCGCGGCGCCGGCGTCTGGGCGCCAGGTTTCTTCGTCTTCGACTTCGGGCCGCGCGCGCTGCCATGGCAGCCGCCAGGCGATGCCTTTCACCTCGAGGAAGACCAAAAGCAGGATGATTGCGACGCCCGATATCACCGCCCCCCAGAACAGATAGATCATGTAGGGACTGAGCCACGACAAAAAATCCTGCAGCGGCTTCAGCCACTCGGGCGGCTTTGGCGGCACATAGGCCGGCAGGTCGAACTGGATCGACTCATCGGCGATCAGCTGCTTGTGCAGATTGGTCAGCCGTTCGGCTTCCGCTGTGCCTGGCTGTGCCACCGCCACCCGCTCCCCTGCAACCTGTGGTTCCCCAGCCGACACTGGCAATGCGGCAAGACAATTGCAAGTGGACTAGACGTCGACCTCCAATGTTGGCACATTTAATGCGGGGATCACCAGCCGATATGCGGTGATTAAGCGGGGGACGCATCATGGTTTCAACGACATTGGAACGGTCGGACAAGTTTCGCATCGGCAGGGTTTTCAGCAACAGTTTTGCGGTTATCGGCCGCAATCCGGGTCTGTTGGTCGGACTAGCGGCTCTTTTTTCCGCCCTTCCGGCACTGGTGCTTAACCTTTGGAATTACAGCAATTTTGCCAACATCAATATTGCTAGTCCCGAAACTATGGCTGTTGCCGATCCCTCGGCGATTCTACGCAACTCGTTAATATCGGTGGCTTTTGGCTTGATATATCTTGTGCTGGCTTTGTTGTTTCAATCATCACTGGTGAGGGCGACGATAGAAGACTTGAACGGCAAGCGCCCGGCAATCGGTGACTGCATCCAAATAGCTTTACGCTGCATATTCCCGACGCTTGGGATCGGGCTGGTGGTCTTTTTCGTCATGGTCCTCGGGGTTGTTGCGATTGCCGTCGCAGGGCTGATTATCCCGATCTTCGGGACGATCGTCGCGTTCGTGATGCTGCTTGTTCCCGGCATCATGTGGTTGCTTGGTATATCGGTTTCCGTACCCGTGCTGATCCAGGAGCGCCTTGGCGTGTTTGGCTCGATGTCGCGGAGCCGCGCCCTGACGAAGGGCAGCCGCTGGTCACTATTCGGCCTTTTGCTGATTCTGTTCTTGGTGGCGATTGCCTTCCAAATGGCATTCGCTTTGGTGTTTGGATTGGCTTTCGCCCTTACCGGCAGCCTCTCGACCGTTGGCCTGATTGTGGGCGCGATTGGAAGCGCCGTTGTGTCAACGGTCGTGTCGACGGTAATATCGGTTGCCATCGCCGTTAGCTATGTCGAGCTGAGACAAGTCAAGGAAGGCACCAGCGTCGAAGACTTGGCGGAAATCTTCTCGTAGCGGCAAGGGATTTGCTGCCTTCATCGCGTCAGGATCGGTCTGGACTGGATAGGTAATATCGTGGCGTCAATAACGCTGGAACAGCCCGACAAATTTCGCATCGGCAGGGTTTTCAACGACAGCTTTGCCGTCATCGGACGCAATCCCGTTCTTTGCCTAGGGCTTGCCTTGATTTTCTCCGCCCTGCCGAGATTCGTATTTGCGCTCTGGTTCAGGAATACCGTTACGAATGTCGAGCATGGCGGCCCGGAATTCTCGGTTCAACGGGTCGCGCTCACGGTGGTTGGCGCGATCGGCTATATTGTCCTCATGTCCTTGCTGGAGGTGGCTTTGACGCGCGCTGCCATCGAGGATTTGAGCGGCAAGCGGCCGTCGATGCGTGATTGCATCGGGACGGCCGTGGCACTCCTGCTGCCGGCAATCGGCATTTCGCTGATTGTCAACATTGGCTTCACAGTCGGCCTCGTGCTGCTCGTCGTTCCGGGATTTTTGTTGTTGGTTCTCTGGGTTGTAGCGATACCGGTTCTGATTCAGGAAAAACTGGGGGTATTCGCGAGTTTGGGCCGCAGCCGCGATCTTTCCAAGGGCAGCCGTTGGTCTCTGCTCAGTCTCTGGTTCCCCCTGTTCGTAGCTTTGGTCGCAACAAATTTCACGTTGGGCCGCGTCCTATCCCACTTAGGCATTCCGCTCGTGTTCTTCCTGGACGCTCTGGCGCGCGCGGTCGAGCAAGTCGTGTTTTCCACTGCCATCGCCGTCAGCTATGTCGAGCTGCGCCAGGTCAAGGAAGGCACGAGCGTCGAAGACTTGGCGGAAATCTTCTCCTGAGGACGGGTGGAGGCTTTTCATCGACGGCTCGGCTCTCGCGTTGCGCTCGAGCCGCCGAGCTTGTTCACAAACCCTGTGTCTGCACCGGCAACGCCGCCGCCAGCCGCTTCGCCCATTCCTCGATGCCGGAGCGGCTCGCCAGCAGGTCCTGCCTGATCTCGATGAGGACGGCCTGAATGCCGCGATCGTCGCCATGGACCGGTATGGCGTAGTCGCCGTCGCGGCTGATCACGTAGGGCTCGTTTGCCGCGGCGTTGAGCGCACCGTCGGCGCGCAGGCCGGCAAGCACTGCCTGGCCGAAATCGACTGCCCGGTCGTAAAGCACGCCGGCGTGCCAGGGCCGCGCAATGCCGAGGAAGACCGGCGTGAAGGAGTGGACCGTCGCGATCCGCGTCGGTCTGCCCTGCTTCGCCCGGTCGTCGAGATGGGCGGCCACGCGGTCATGAAACGGCGCGAACATGATTTCGGCACGCCGGCTTCGCTCCTCCGGATCGAGGCCGACATTGCCGGGGATGCCGGTGTCCTCCGATAGCACCGGAATGCTGCCGCTGGAACCAAGCGGCCGGTTGAGATCGATCAAAAGCCGCGAATAGGAGCTGAGGAAAGCCGGAGCATCGAGCAGCTTCGACAGAAGGCGGGTCACTGCGGCGGCGCCGATGTCCCAGGCGATATGGCGCTGCAAATGGCGGCTGTCGAGACCGAGCCGCGCATACTCGGCCGGAATATGATTGGACGCATGCTCGCATATCAGAACGATATCGGAACGCCCCGTTTCGTTGATTGCTTCGACCGCTGGAAGCCAACCTTCCGGTAGGATGGCGTTGGCAGCCATCAATACAGCGTCCGGTAGAGATCGCAGACAGCCACTGGGTCGAGACCGGCGAGGCGCTCGGTCTCATGCCGCTTGAGGCCGACAAAGGTCTCGACGAACACCGGCGCGAACCATCCGGTGACGGTCTTGTCGGCGACGAGCGCGTTGAGTGCCATCGGCAGCGTTTCCGGCAGCCGCACGAGGCCAAGCTTCTTGCGCTCGGCAACGCTCATCAGCGTCGGGTCGCCCGAGACAAGCGGCGGCGCCGGCAGCTTGGCCTTCAGCCCTTCCAGCCCGGCGCGCACGATCGCCGCCAGCGACAAATAGGGATTGCCGGTGACGTCGGCTGCCCGGTATTCGATGTTGTACTGCCGCGCCGGATCGCGCCCGCCGATCGTCACCGTCGGGCAGATGCGCAGGCTCGCCTCGCGGTCGCGATCGGCAAGCCAGGTGTAGGACGAGCTCCAGCTATGCGGCTTCAGCCGGTAGTAGGACGACACACTCGCCGCCGTCATGGCGGTGATTGCGGGCAGATGGCGCAGCACGCCGGCGCAGAACGAAGCGGCCTGGCTGGAAAGGCCGCCCGGCTGTGCCGGATCGCAGGTCGCCGGCTTGCCGGCCTCGTCGACGAAACTGAAATGGATGTGGACGCCGTTGCCGACGGCATCCGGCGCGATCTTGGGTGCGAAGCTCGCCCGCGAGCCGGCGCATCGCGCGACTTCGCGCGTGATCTCGCGGATGGCGACGGCGCGATCGGCCGCGGCAAGCGCATCGGCCGGCTCGCACGTCACCTCGAACTGGTCGGTGCCGAACTCGGCGATTACCACTTCGGGCGCGACGCCGGCCTCCGCCAGCGCCGCCATAAGATTGGCGGCAAACGGATCGGCGCGGCGCAGTGCGGCCAACGACATCGAATGAGCCGGTGCGAAGTCGCCCTCGATATGGAATTCATGCTCGAAGGCGGCGATGACGGAAAGCCCGGTTGCCGCCTTCAACTCCGCCAGCGCATCCTTGAGCATGGTCCGCGTACAGCCGACCCACGGGCTGCCGTCGAGTTCGACGATGTTGCCGGCGACCATGTCGAAAGGCGTCGCCGATCCGGTCAGCGCCGTGCGGAACCGCGCGTTGAGATCGGGAACGAGCCGCACATCGCCTGACGAGCCCCACGGATTGGGATCGACGATCGAGTTGAACGGCGTCAGCGACAGGTTGGCCTGCAGCCAGCCGACGCCGGTCGCCGCGATCTTCTGCAGCTTGCTTTCGACGACCGAGCGGCCGCGCGTGATCGCCGACAGATCGGTGGTGACGACGGCAACCAGCGGTTCGACGGTCGATGTCATGCAGCTTGTCCCAAGGCTTCGAAACGGCCTGTAACGGTGGCGGTATCAGTGACCCAGCAATAGCCACCGAAGGCTTTTAGCGCGCCGTCATGACGCTCCTGCGAGGCGGCGGCGCAAGCGTCGGATACGCAGGTGACGAGATAGCCGCGATCGGCGGCATCGCGCACCGCCATGTCGACGCACTGGTCGGTCATGATGCCGGCGACGATGAGGTAACGCACGCCGAGGTTTTTCAAGACATAGTCGATGTTGGTCGAGTTGAAGACGCCCGACGATGTCTTCGGCAGCATGATCTCGTCGCCGACCGGCGCCAGCGACGGCACCGGCAGGCCCTCCGGCCGGCTCGGCGCGATGTGGATCGGCGTCAGCTTGTGGTCGAGCGAGCGGTCGCGGCCGTCTTCGGTCAGGCTTTGGATGATTGTATGGATCACCTCGACGCCGTTGGCCCGCGCCGCCGCCAGCAGGCGCTCCTGGTTGGGGATCGTTTGCGACGCCGTCTGCCGGTAGAAATAGTGTTCGGGGCCGCGCTCCGGATGCGCCGGATCGGCCCCGGGCTCAAGCCAGACGCGCTGCATGTCGACCAGCAGCAGCGCGGTTTCGCCAGCCCGGAACGGCTCGTTTCGTTTCGGCAATGCTGGCGTCATGCTTGGTGGTCCTGCTTCGCTGATCAAGTCTGGCTGATTTAGCTGATTTTGGTCCAGGCGTCCTGCGTGGCGGACGCACTTATTGGGATATTCGAAGTCTCTAATTTAAGATAAGCTTTGTTTTCGGGCGTGGAGACGGGGGTCTCTGTCATGATCGATTCAGACGTGTTCGACTTTGTCGAACGCTGCAGGAAACACACAGCTACCGGGCCGCTTCTGGGCGACCTTCTTGAAACCGTGAGGAATCTCGGATTCGAGCACCTGATCCTGAGCGGCGTGCCGCTCGGTGGCCAGAAGCTTGCACCCATGGTTGAGCTGAATGGCTGGCCGGCCGGCTGGTTCGAGCGCTATGTCGAGGCCGAGCATGCCTCGGCTGATGGTGTTTGCATCTACTCGGCAAAGACTTTGAAGCCGTTCCTGTGGTCCGAAGTCCCCGCAAAGTGGTCGGATACGGAGGGCTCACGACGCGTCGCTGGCGAGGCGACGGAGTTCGGCATCTGTAGCGGCTTCGCCGTGCCGATGCTTAGCGTGCATCACTGGCAATCCGTGCTGTCGTTTGCCTCTTCCGCGAAGGCCTGCACCCTGTCGCCGCGCCATCAGGTGCAATTGGTGACAATGGCGGTCTACGCGGGCATGTCGATCCAGGCCTTGGCGAATGACGATGACGACCACGAGGGCGTGCTGACCGACCGCGAAAAAGAAGTGCTCTTGTGGGCCGCGGCCGGCAAGACCTCATCCGAAACCTCGCAGATTCTCGGCCTGACCGAGCGTACGGTCAAATGGCACTCAACGCGCGCTCGCGAGGCTTTTGGCGTCGCAACGACCACGCAAGCGGTCGTCGAGGCGGTGCGCCGGCGTCTGATCCACCCCTAAACGCGTCAACTGTCCCATCGGACAGGTGACGTATATTAGCGCGACTGCGAGTATCCCGTTGAGAACGATCGGGGGATCGCGCCATGATAACGGCCCACGTAGTCAACGCGCATAACAAGCATCTCTACGAAAACGAATTCGACGAGTTTCTGCGCCGGCGGCACGACTTCTTCGTGCACCAGAAACATTGGCGCCCTCCGAGCCCGGACGGTCGCGAGCTGGACCAATTCGATACCGAAGCGGCGACTTACCTGCTTGGTATCGAAGATGGTCGCGTGGTGACATCGGCTCGATTGATCCCAACGAGCGAGCCGCACATGGTCTCGGAGGTCTTTTCTCACATGTGCGAAAAATCGGGCGTCCCGAGGCGTCCCGACTGGGCCGAATGGACGCGCACATTCGTCGTTCCCGACAAACGAACTGCCGGACTGAGGGGCACGCTGACGCAGCTGTGCTGCGCGGTGATGGAATACGCTCTCGACGAGGGCCTCAGCGCCGTCGGCGGAATCCAGGAAACCTACTTCATGCCCCACCATGGCGCGCTGAAGTGGCGCGCCGAGCCGATGGGCATGGCCAGGGAAGAAAACGGCGAATGGTATATCGTCGCGTATATCGAGGTGAATGAGGCGGCGCTCGCGAGCGTTCGGAAGATCTTGGGGTTCGAGCAGAGTCTGCTGGTTCGGCGGGGGGCCCAATTACCATTCATCCGGTGGCCCGACAGGGCGTACGAGATCGCCTGATCAGTCCCGGTGTCAGACCACGAGCAGAATCGAGACAGGTCCAAAGCTGCGAAAGACGGCCGCACGGCATCTCAAAAGAACATCGAAGGCAGAAAATCAAAACTTCAACGACGCAGAAGTTCGCATTTGGGAGGACAAGATGAGCATGACCGAAGTGATCACAAAGAAGGGCTCGAAGCCTGTCGTCGGGAGCGATCTGGAGGCGAAGGTATATCAATCAGCCTGTGACAAGTTGCTTGGCTCAGTAGCGTACCCGTTCACTGTAGTCGAGCGGCGACAGGATTTTCCTGGGTGTTCGAGCATGGCCATCGCAGAGGTGGGCGAGTTCTACGAGTACAGCAAAGCCGAATTAGGTGAGATGTTCGAAAGCTCAATCAGAGGTGACAAAAAGGATTCTGAACTTAACGATAAAATCTATTCATTCGCTGGTTCTATCATCGAGCAAGCAAAGAAAGTACTAGATGCGGCAGACCGAGCCGGCAGAGAATACGTTGGCCCTGATAAGAAGGAATTGCAGGCGGTCGTGGATGGAGGCATAGAAAATCTTATCCATACGCTCGGAGACTGGGGAGCTTACGCTTGGTGTCCGTACTTGCGTGTTCGGCTAGACAACAAGCCTAATCTTAGACTTGCCTCCCCCAGGATCGATTTGACGGGGGTTGTTGTCAACGTGAAGGCAACTGGCGAGTTGTGGGTGAAATATCCATGGTGGAATTGCTACAAATTTTGTTTTAACTGGAAGAAAGTGATTAAGTGCGACCGTGTAGCCAGTGTAACGGTGTCAGTTGGATTGAAGGCTCAAGCGCATGCCGATCTCGCGGCATCGGGAACCCGCATCCTCGCTCATGGTGTTTTCGACAAACTCCGGCTCAACTACAAGATTTTAGACAAGATTCCCCTTGAAGGGATTGCCAATGAGGTTTTAGCGAAGAAACTGCTGGCGGTTTATGACGCGTCTCAGCTCGTCGAGACCGTGCCGCTATTGCATTCTCGCTTTGCGATCGCGTCGATTGCACTCCCAGCCTCGGCCGATGGGATTGGCATCGGGGCAACTATCAAGCAGATTTGAGCCTACAACGCTTCGCATAAGGAGGAGTTATCATGCGTACAGTGGAAGCGGCTGTGGCGATTCTTATTTGTTGTCTCGGGTCGATGCGTCTTTTGCCGCCGATATGCCAATAGAGAGACATTATACCCAACAGAAGTCGTCGCCATCGCATTGGCGCGGTGTTGGTCAGCGTGTAACGCAATATTGTCTACATGTGAAATACAAGTACACTTATTAATATTATTACAGCGAGAACTATTATGAGACCTGGACGAATGAGGGGCGATGTCCTGGCGGAGGTCCACCGGTTGTCCAAGATCTCATGCTTTCTTGGCGAAACGATGGGGAGCCCGAACGGCACCAAAGTTATCGAAACACGTATATATGCGCCAACACCGACAAATACTATGGAGGCGGGAAATCAACAAAATGTGCCGCGGCTCGAGCTAACGATCACGGTGCTGTTACCGCGGCGACCACAAACGGCACGCAATGTGTTCCATAATAACGAAACGCTCGCGGCCAACTGTCAAGCAGATTTGAGTCTTTACCGCTTTGCATAGAAGGAATCAGTTAGTTGCGCAAACTGGGGGAGGAGTGGTTGGAATGAGGGGCGCCACGGTTCTTTGCTCAGTAGTATTGAGCTTGTTACAAGGCTGCGCATCGACGCAGTTTCAGAGCGACCCAAAGGCCACGCCAGTTGTGCCTCTTCACGAAGTTGTCGGTTCGATAAAGTGTGGACTTGCGAAGGCGATATATCGAGACAAGAGTGGTCGAACGGGCCTCTTGTCTGGTGTTGCCAAGGTTACTCTGAAGGTTAACGTCGTTGAGGGAAAAACTATAGGGGGAGGTGCCAGCGTAGGCATTCCTGTAGCCACTGCTGGAAGCCTTACGCCCGGCTTTACGGCATCGAATGACAGAACCCTTACAAACAATAGCGAAATTCACTTCAACGTCGATATGAGCGCCGCGAACCTCGATGTCTGCAACACTCCATACGCCGTTGGCCATGATGCAGGATTCTCTGGTTGGATAGGGCAAGTAGTTGCGAGCCTGGATGCCGCTGTAGCAGGCGCACCGAAAGTCTCGATGCAGAGCTACGAATATGATAGCGATTTCGTGGTCGTTCAAAAGGCTGGACTCAAACTTGGGTTCGACATCGTTCCTGTAAAGGGTAACGCGTCTTATGATTCTTCGCGGTCCGACATCCAACACCTGAACGTCAAGATTGACGCGGTTCATATTATCGGGGGAAAGGTCATTAGGACTGGAGGGACTCCTTTTGGCGTCATTCCGAGCAAGCCGGAAAAACGCTCGCAAACACCCGAACAAACTCCCGATGTTCCGAACCAAGGATGCGTCGCCCTTAGGGGCGGTAAAACGGGTCCCGGGGGCAAAATATTCCAGCTTCCGTCGGAATGCCTCTGAGCCAGCTTGTCGGCACTTTTTGATGGTATCATATGAGATCGCTAAGGTGTGATTATGCGCCAAAACGGTGAGAGGCCCGTAAAGTTAAGTTATCCGCAGGGCATCCGGTTTGGCTGGGCCCGGCGATTACGGTGACAGTGCACTATTTTCTTTTCGCCGCCTGCCCTGGTTTTCCGGATTTCACGGCTTTGCCGATTCCCGGGATGCGGCAGACCGGGAACGCCGGCAAGGTGCACCATGCGGCGGGAGCCACATGGTAAAAAGTGCACTCACCGTAATTCTGATCTATACTCCGGACCAGCCCGAACGCCTACGGCAAGGCGAAGGGCGGATGAAGCGCTTGATAAAGTTCTCTTTTTAGTCATGGGGCGATGTTAAGATGTTAGCCTCCGACCTGACGAAATTTATCGAGCAGGATCATCTGGCTCTGGATGCCTTCGTAAAGGGCGATCCTGAGCCCCTGAAAAACCTCTACTCGCGACAGGACGACGTCATTATTGCCAATCCCTTTGGCCCGCCGGCGAAGGGATGGAGAAAGGCCGCTGAGACTATGGAACGGGCCGCCACCAATTACCGGCACGGCAAGGCCATCGGCTTTGAGCGCATCTCGGAGTATGCGACAGCCGACTTGGGATACATCATCGAGGTCGAGCGGTTCCAATCCAAGGTCGGTGGTGGCAACAAACTGGTGCCGATTGCGCTTCGAGTCACCACCATATTCCGGCGCGAGGAAGGCGCGTGGAGGATCGTCCTTCGTCATGCCGATTCGATAACCTCGGCACGCCCGCCGACGTCCATTGTCGGGGAGTAGAAGGGTTGCCGGAGAGGTTTTAGGAATTACGGTGACTGTGCACTAATTTCCTTTCGCCGCCTGCCTCGTTTTCCGGGTTTCGCGGCTTTGCCGATTTGCACGGCGATGCTCTCGGCCCACGGGTGCATCGAAAACCGCGACGTCGGCGACGCGACAATACTGGAGAGGGCGACACGGGAAAAGTGCACTGTCACCGTAATTCGACCACCGTAATTCGACGGAAGTTATTCCTGGAGGAGCGGGTTCGGTAGCTAAGTAATTGAAATTGCTTGGCTGGGGAACCTGGATTCGAACCAGGACTAACGGAGTCAGAGTCCGTGGGTCTACCGTTAACCTATTCCCCAGCAGGCGCGGCCGTTGAAAACCACACGGGCAGGGCGACGATGTCGCCGCGCGTGCCTTGTAGCCGCCGCCGGAAAATAGTCAACCCTGCCGTAGGCATTTCAATCGGCGCGGTTGCTTCAGATTTGCCCTGTCGTCACTCCTGCCGGCGTTTGCGCTGCTCCTCACCCTCTTCCCGCGGAGGACGGGGAGAGGGGGTCGCCAGCATTGCGTCCGAGCCCCTTCTCCCCGTTCTTCACGGGGACAAGGTCCCGGCAGGGGGTTGAGGGGCGGCGCCGACATTGAGGATTGATCTTCTCACGGTCGTCATCAGGCCTGACGCGATTGCCCAAGCTTCAACTCTCGCTGCGGCTGTATTGCGAGTGCTCGAAGAACAGCACCACGCCGAGCGCGATCAGCAGCGGGATGATCAGGTAGAACAGCCGGAACACCAGCAGCGCCGCCAGCACGCCGACCTGGTCCATGTGTGACAAGCCGGCGAGGAACACCACCTCGAACACGCCGAGCCCGCCCGGCGCATGCGAGATCTGCGCGATCGAGAACGACACCAGGAAAACGCCGAGCACGACGAAATAGCCGGGATTGCCTGATACGGGCAGGGCGAAGAAGATGATCGCCGCCGCCGCCAGCAGCTCGATCGGGCCGACCAGCAATTGCCGCGCGACGATCGGCAGCGCCGGATAGTGAAGCTGAAAGCTGCCGATCCTGAGTGGTCTCAGATGCAGCCAACTGCCGAATATGTAGGCCGCCACCACGAGCAGCATGGCGAACCCTCCCGCCTGCGCCAGCCGGTGATGCGGCGTGCCGGAAAACCGGTCGATCACCTCGGGCTCGAGCAGCAGGACGATGCTTGAGACGAACAGCGTCGACAGCACGAAGGTGATCCAGCAGATCGCCACCAGAATGCCGACATCCTGCCCGGTCAGGCCCCTGGTGCCGTAGGCGCGGTAGCGGATCACCGCACCGGAAAACACCGAGCCGCCGATATTGTGCGACAGCGCGTAGGTGGTGAATGAGCAGAAGGTGACGAACAGCCACGATACTTTTTTGCCGATGTGCAGCAGCGCGATGTGGTCGTAGCCGGCGAGCGAGGCATAGGCGACGACCGAGCTCAGCGCCGCCAGCACCCAGCCGCGCGCCGGGATGGCGATTATGCCGGCCCAGACATCGTCGAGCGAGATGCCGCGCAATTCGTGCAGCAGCAGCCACAGCGAGAACACCACCGCGGCGATGCCGATGACGGGCCAGAAATAGCGCCTCCAGTTCATGGCATGACGATCATGCGTTGCAGCCCGTACCGTTTTCCGGTTCGCAGCAGGCAAACCGCCCGCGTTGCCGAATGATTTACCCTCCATTTCAGAAATGCCTCATTGAAGCCGGCTATTCAACCGGGAAGGCGCGTTGTGGCGCTCGCGCCTTCCCTTCTCCCAAGGGGACAAGGGCTCACCGACGTCGCCGCCTTCACGCCGCCGGCAAAATTCGCCGCGAGCGCTCTTGGTGATCCGGCCGTGCGCTGATAGTCTGGCGGCAACTTGAACATGTAAAAGCGCCTGCTGCGTCCGGTCTCCGGTTCGCGCGGCGCCGGAAGGAACGACAGTGGAAGACCACGACGCCGGCGCTGGCGCGCCGGAAGTGGGCGTGTCCAGGGGTTCGCCGACGCCGTCCGGCCAGGCAAGCCCATCCACCGGACGCTACGGCCGTCAGGTGCAACCCTGGTCCGGCAATGGACAGGCTGGCGACACGTCCCACGACCACAAGGGCCAGAACGGCTCGCATCAGAACGGCAAACCCAAGAAGCGGCGCAAGCGGCGGCGCGGGCGCAAGGTTTTCGCACGCGACGAGGCTCGTCCGGTGATAACAGGCACTTCGGTGCCCGTCGCCGGCGGGGCCTCGGCCGCTCGCCCGTCCCAGCCAGCGGCTTCGATCGCGCCGCAGTCCTCGATCGCGCAATCGCCTTCGATCGCGCAATTGCCTCCATCCTCGCCAAGGCCGGAGCAAGGTGCCCGCACACCGCCGCCGCTGCAGGAATTGCCGGTGTTTGCCGCGCTCGATCTCGGCACCAACAATTGCCGCCTGCTGGTCGCGGTGCCGACGCGCCATGGCCAGTTCCGCGTCATCGATGCCTTCTCGCGCATCGTCAGGCTGGGCGAGGGCCTTACCGCCAATGGCCGGCTCGGCGACGCCGCAATGGACCGCGCGGTCGAGGCGCTGAAGATCTGCGGTGACAAATTGCGCAACCGCAAGGTCAGGAAGGCCAGGCTGATCGCCACCGAGGCCTGCCGCACCGCCGCCAACGGCGTCGAGTTCCTCGAGCGCGTCGAGCGCGAGGCCGGCCTGCAGCTCGAGATCATCGACCGCCAGACCGAGGCGCGGCTGGCGGTGTCGGGCTGCGGCTCGCTGGTCGAGCGCGACACGCAAGGCGTCGTGCTGTTCGACATCGGCGGCGGCTCGTCCGAAATCGCGCTGATCGACCTCACCGGTCAGCGCTCGCCAAGGCTTGCCAACCACATCGTCTCGTGGACGTCGCTGCCGGTCGGCGTCGTCTCGCTGGCCGAGCGTTTTGGCGGCCGCACGGTGACACGCGAGATCTTTGGCGCCATGGTCGAGGATGTCGCAATGCGGCTGCGCGCCTTCGACGGGCGCGACCGGCTGAGCCACCTCCTGGCCAGCCCGAAATTCCATTTGCTCGGCACCTCGGGCACCGTGACGACGCTTGCCGGCGTCCATCTCGATCTCGAACGCTATGACCGCCGCCGCGTCGACGGGCTGTGGATGGATCGCGACAGCGTCGACCGCATGGTCGAAAAACTGGTCGGCTGGGATTTCCAGCAACGCGTCGCCAACCCTTGCATCGGCGCCGACCGCGCCGACCTGGTTCTGGCCGGCTGCGCCATATTGGAGGCGATCCGCGCCGTCTGGCCGTCGGAGCGGCTGCGTGTCGCCGACCGCGGCCTGCGCGAGGGCATATTGAGCGAATTGATGGCCGATGATGGCGTCTGGCGGCGAGGCCGGCAATGACCAAGAAACCGGAAAGACCGAGCTCCGCCGGCATTCGCGTGCTGAAGACGAAGATCAAGAAGAAAAGCGGCCTGAAGGAATCGTCGCGCCGCTGGCTGCAGCGCCACATCAACGATCCCTATGTCCAGCGCTCGAAGGCCGACGGCTATCGCTCGCGCGCCGCCTATAAGCTGATCGAGATCGACGACAAGCACCATCTGCTCAAGCCAGGCATGAAGGTGATAGACCTTGGCGCGGCACCCGGCGGCTGGTGCCAGGTCGCCGCCGTGCGTACCAAGTCGACCGCGGAACACCCTAACGTCGTCGGCATCGATTACCTCGAGATGGACGCCGTGCCGGGCGCCCCGGTGCTGCTGATGGATTTCCTCGATCCGCAGGCACCCGAAAAGCTGGCCGAGACGCTGGGCGGCCAGCCCGACATCGTGCTCTCCGATATGGCCGCACCGACCACCGGCCACAAACGGACCGACCACATCCGCACCATGCATCTGTGCGAGGTGGCGGCCGATTTCGCGCTGTCGGTACTGAAGCCGGGCGGGCATTTCCTCGCCAAGACGTTTCAGGGCGGCGCCGAGAACGAATTGCTGGCCAGGCTGAAACGGAATTTCCGCTCGGTCCATCACGTCAAGCCACCGGCCTCACGCGATGAGTCGGTGGAGCTTTATTTGCTGGCGAAGGATTTTAAGGGGTAGCGCCCTTTCCTTCTCCCCTTGTGGGAGAAGGTGGCCTCGCGAAGCGAGGTCGGATGAGGGGTGTTCCAGCTTGGCAACACGCTTGCAGTTATCATCGCCTCATTTCTTCCAACACCCCTCAACCGTCTCGGCGCTGCGCGCCGATCCACCTTCTCCCACAAGGGGAGAAGGGAAGGGGTCCTCAACTCCCCGGCGGGCTCACCGGCTCCAGTGTCTTCGGCGGCGTCAACCGGCCATGTCCAGACACGGCATTGCCGGCGTCCGGCGCCAGTCGCATGAACGACAGCGAGGCTGCCGCCGACACCGCCGCTACGATGAAGAAGGCGGTGTGGAAGTCGCTCAGCGTCAGCGGGCCGCCATGGATCTTGGTCGACACTTCCAGGATGCCGCCGGCCAGCGCCACACCGAGCGCGATCGCCAACTGCTGGAACACCGCCGTGATCGGCGTCGCCTTGCTGGTGTCGGCGGCCGAAATCTCGGCGTAGGCAAGCGCATTGATGCCGGTGAAGAACATCGAGCGGATGAAGCCCCCGGCGAGCAGCATGGCGAGGATCAGCCCGTAGGGCGTGTCGGGTGTGAACAGGCCGTTGATGGCGATGGACGCGGCAGCGATGAGCGAGCCTGAAATCAGCACCCGGCGGAAGCCGGCGACCCTGAAGATCAGCGCGGTGACGAATTTCATGCCTATGGCGCCGATCGCCGAGACGAAGGTGATCATGCCGGACTGGAACGGCGTCAGCCCGAAACCGATCTGGAACATCAGCGGCAACAGGAAAGGTACGGCACCAATGCCGATGCGGAACAGTCCGCCGCCGAGCACCGACGAGCGGAACACCCGATTGCGAAACAGCTCGAGCGCCAGCAACGGGTTCTTGGCGCGGCGCGCGTGCAGCAGGTAAAGCACCGCCGATGCCAGCCCGACGGCAACGGTGATAAAGCCGGCCACGGGCGGCAGAGCCGGCAGGCTGACCACTGACAGGCCGAACACGATGCCCGATGCCGTCAGCCCGCTCAGCACGAAACCGATGAGATCGAGCGGCGGCGTCTGCGCGGCGTCGGTCTTCGGCAGGAAACGCGTGGCCAGCCAGATGCCGATCAGCCCGATCGGCACATTGATCAGAAAAATCCAGTGCCAGGAAAAATAGGTCGTGATGAAGCCGCCGACCGGCGGGCCGACCAGGGGGCCGACCAGAGCCGGGACAGTCAGCCACGACATGGCGGCGACGAGCTCGCTTTTCGGCGTCGCGCGTACCAGCACCAGCCGGCCGACCGGCGTCATCATGGCGCCGCCAATACCTTGCAGGAAACGTGACACCACGAAAGCCGGCAGCGAATTGGAAATGGCGCACGCGACCGAACCGACGATGAACACGGCGATCGCGGCACGGAAGACATTCTTGGCGCCGAAGCGGTCGGCCATCCAGCCGCTGATCGGAATGAAGATCGCCAGCGATACCAGATAGGCGGTCAGCGCCAGCTTGAGCGCGATCGGGCTGGTGTGGATGTCGATGGCGATCGCCGGCAACGATGTCGCAATGACGGTCGAATCCATGTTTTCCATGAATAGAGCGACCGCCAGGATAAGCGGAATGGTGCGGTTCACGATGGATCCGGCCTTGAAATGTGCGTCGCGATTGCTTGCCGGCCCTGGGGGCCAAACCGACAGGTAGGGCGGTTATCATGGCTTGGCCCGGATGTCGCATTAATTTGCTGTCACGTTTGTGCGACCGCAAGTCTCGCAGCCCCTGGGGCAAAATGCAGCTTCGCCACTACACAACCATCGGCTTTTCAACGGCCACGGGACGTGTTACGAGCCAGCGCCAATCCTGAAAGGGAAGAAGACGAGTCGGCGCTGTCCATCCAGGGCGAGCGCCTTTCCTGCATTCCGAGGGCTGGCCATGGCAAAAATCATCGAGACGTCCACCGGCGCATTGGCGCTGACCTTTGACGACGTGCTGCTGCAGCCGGGCCATTCCGAGGTCATGCCCGGCGAGACCGACATCCGCACCCGCATCGCCGGCGACATCGACCTCAACGTGCCGATCCTGTCGGCCGCCATGGACACGGTTACCGAGGCGCGGCTCGCCATCGCCATGGCCCAGGCCGGCGGCATCGGTGTCATCCACCGCAATTTCTCGCCGGCCGAACAGGCCGAGCAGGTGCGGCAGGTGAAGAAATTCGAGTCCGGCATGGTGGTCAACCCTGTCACCATCGGTCCCGAGGCGACGCTTGCCGATGCGCTGGGTCTGATGCGCACCTACAGCATTTCGGGCATTCCGGTGGTCGAGAACGGCGGCACCGGCGGCCACACGGTCGGCCGGCTCGTCGGCATCCTGACCAACCGCGACGTCCGCTTCGCCTCCGATCCGGCGCAAAAGGTCTATGAGCTGATGACCCGCGAGAACCTGATCACGGTCAAGGAGAACGTCGATCAGGACGAGGCCAAGCGGCTGCTCCATCAGCACCGCATCGAGAAGCTTGTTGTGGTCGATCGGGACGGCAATTGCGTCGGGCTGATCACGGTCAAGGACATCGAGAAGTCGCAGCTCAACCCGCACGCCACCAAAGATGCGCAGGGGCGCTTGCGCGCCGCCGCCGCCACCAGCGTCGGCGATGACGGTTTCGAACGCGCCGAGCGCCTCATCGACGCCGGCGTCGACCTTCTCGTGATCGACACCGCGCACGGTCATTCGCAGCGCGTTCTGGATGCGGTGAC
Organism: Mesorhizobium sp. M0601; assembly: GCF_040320845.1. Taxonomy (NCBI): domain Bacteria; kingdom Pseudomonadati; phylum Pseudomonadota; class Alphaproteobacteria; order Hyphomicrobiales; family Phyllobacteriaceae; genus Mesorhizobium; species Mesorhizobium sp. M0601. Next base: position 194,337 of record NZ_JAMYQK010000004.1, on the reverse strand, counting down.
GCGGGCCAAGAAACTGTCCAACTCGGTTCGCATCCTGGCCGGTAACGTCGCCACCGCGGAAGGCACCTTGGCGCTGATCGATGCCGGCGCCGACGCGGTCAAGGTCGGCATCGGACCAGGCTCCATCTGCACCACCCGCATCGTCGCCGGCGTCGGCGTGCCGCAGCTCTCGGCGATCATGTCGGCGGTCGAGACGGCGCAGAAATCCGGCGTTTCGGTCATTGCCGATGGCGGCATCAAATATTCGGGCGATCTCGCCAAGGCACTGGCCGCCGGCGCAAGTGCTGCGATGATCGGCTCGCTGCTGGCCGGCACGGACGAGAGCCCGGGCGAGGTCTATCTGCACCAGGGCCGCTCCTTCAAAGCCTATCGCGGCATGGGCTCGGTCGGCGCGATGGCGCGCGGCTCCGCCGATCGTTATTTCCAGGCCGAGGTGCGCGACACGCTGAAACTGGTCCCGGAAGGCATCGAAGGGCAGGTGCCGTACAAAGGACCTGTGTCTGGCGTGCTGCACCAGCTTGCAGGCGGCCTGAAAGCCGCTATGGGTTATGTCGGTGGCCGCGACCTTGCCGATTTCCGCGAGCGCGCCACTTTTGTGCGGATATCCAATGCCGGACTTCGTGAAAGCCACGCCCATGACGTCACGATTACCCGCGAAAGCCCGAATTATCCTGGCGGAGCCTGACCGTCATGCGTCTTGGCGCAATCTGGCGGCAATGATCCTGCGGCTGTCGCGCCACGCGGCCGCACTCTGTGTCGCCACCGTGGCGGTTTTCATCATCATGACGGCAATGGAGTTCCTCTATTTTCGCCAATTGAGCGGCGGTCTGCCGTCGCTCGACATGCGCTATGCCGGTTTCACCCCGGATGAGGGCATGGCCTGGCTGACGGCACTCGGCCGGCGCGGCAGCGAAATTATTCTCGTCTGGCATTACCTGACCTTCGACCTGCTGTTTCCGGCGCTGCTGTCGCTGACGATGGTCAGCCTGATCCTGGCCACGGGCCGGCGGCTGAAGAATTTCCGTGCACTGCCTGCGCAAACCCAGTCGATATTCGCGGTTGTGCTGGTGCTGCCCTACCTGCTTACCGACTATGCCCAGAATATCGCTGTGGCTCGTCTTTTGTCCGATTTTCTGTCGGCCAATCCGGATTCGCTGTCCTTCGCCTCGGCGCTGATCGTCACCAAATTCGCCCTACTGGCGATACCAGTGACCGTCACTGCGGCTTTCACTCTGATGGCTCAGAAACGGTCTTGAAGGCTGGGTGACAGAGACAGGGGGCATCTTGAACCAGACCGCGATCTTCTGGCCGATGCTGGCGCAGGTGCTGCTGGTCTATATCGTCTACGTCGTTATGGGCCGGCGCCGCCATGGTGCGGTCAGATCGGGCGAAGCCAAGGCCGGCCAGTTCAAGACGCGCTCGACGGAGCCAGGTTCCAGCGTCACCGTCGCCGACAATCTGAGCAACCAGTTCGAACTGCCGGTGCTTTTCTACGTCTTATGCTTGACGCTGCACGTGACCAATGGCGTCAATTATCTGACCTTGGCACTGATGTGGATCTTTGTCGTCTCCCGCTATCTTCACGCATCGGTCCACTTGACCAGCAATCAGCTGATCCTGCGCAGCAGGGCATTCTACCTGGGCGCGGTGGTTCTTGCACTTGGATGGATATGGCTAGCGGTGCATCTGCTCGGCTTGGTCTGAGCAAGCTCAATGCTACAAATCGAACACAGCGATCTTGCGCTTGTCGAACCTGATGGCGAGTTCACCGCGCACCAGCTTGAGCGCGGCCTCGCCGAAGACGGCACGCCGCCAGCCTTGCAATGCCGGCACGTCGGCTTCGTCGCCCTCGGCAGCGATGCGGTCGATGTCGTCACTGGAGGCGAGTACCTTCGATGCGACGCCTTCCTTTTCGGCAACGATCCGCAGCAGCACCTTCAGCAACTCCGCCGCGGCGCTTGACCCCTCCGGCGGCTGGAAGCTCTTCGGCAGCTTCGGCATCTCTTCCCTGGGCAGGGCAAGGGCAGCGTTTACCGCGCCAAGCAGTGCCGTCGCCGTCGACGAGCGCTCCCAGCCCTTCGGCGTGGTACGCAGCTTGCTCAGTGCCGCAGCGTCGCGCGGCGCCTGCTGCGCCACTTCGTAGATAGCATCGTCCTTGAGCACCCGGCCGCGCGGCACGTCGCGCTCGCGCGCTTCGCGTTCGCGCCAGGCGGCCACCGCCTGCACGATCGCCAGTTCCTGCGGCTTGCGCAGCCGCATCTTGAGCCGCTTCCAGGCATCCTCGGGATGCGGATCGTAGGTCTCGCGCGAGGTCAGCACGTCCATCTCCTCGTTCAGCCAGTGGGCGCGGTTTTCCCGCACCAGCTCGGCACTGAGATGCTTGTAGACCTCGATCAGGTGGGTGACGTCGGCGAGCGCGTAGTCGAGCTGCTTTTCGGACAGCGGACGGTGGCGCCAGTCGGTGAAGCGCGAGGACTTGTCGAGCCGCGCTCCGGTGATGCGCTGCACCAGCTGGTCGTAGGAGACGCTGTCGCCGAAGCCGCAGACCATTGCCGCAACCTGGGTGTCGAACACCGGATGCGGCACCAGATCGCCGAGATGCACGATGATTTCGATGTCCTGGCGCGCCGCATGAAAGACTTTGACGATCGCCTCGTTGGACATCAGCCTGAAGAACGGTTTCAGGTCGATGTCGGGCGACAGCGGATCGATCAGCGCGGTCACCCCGGGCGCTGCCATCTGGATCAGGCACAGGATCGGCCAGAAGGTCGTTTCGCGAATGAATTCGGTATCGACGGTGACGAATTCCGCCTTTTCGAAAGCGGCAATAGCGGTCTCGAGTTCTTTCTGGGTGGTGATGACGTGCATCAAATCGCTTTTGGCAAGGGATAGGGTCTCTTTCAATTTCAGCCGCGCGCGCTTTCGTCAAGCGCAAGCACCTCTATCCAGGCTTTGCGGGTTCATCGGGGATCGGCATTCCGCTTCGCCAGCCGGGCAAAAACCGTCGAAGTGCGCAACAGCGCCGTAAAACGGCTGCGATGGGTGGCCGGCACGGCGGAGCGCGCCTGCATCCGGTAAAGGATGACGGCCACGAAGATCGCATAGACGGTGGCGCTGAACACGAACAGCGCGCTCGGCCCGAAAAATTGCATCACCGTCGAGGCTGCGAACGGCCCGCCGATGGCGCCGAAGGAATAAAACAGCATCAAGGCCGCGTTGATCAGCACGAACTCGCCCTTGTCGGCGCGGTCGTTGGAATGCGCCGCTGACAATGAATAGAGCGGCATGGCGAAGCAGCCGAAGATGAAGACGAGCAGGAAGTTGAGAAACGGGCTGCCGCCTGCCACGAATGCCAGCGCCAGTGCCGCCACCATCGCGCAGCACGTCGTCATCAGCAGCACCGAGCGCCGGTCCCAGCGGTCGGAGAGATAGCCAAGCGGGTATTGGATGATGGCGCCGCCGAAAATGCCGACGCTGACGAAGGTGACGACGTCGGCGACCGACATGCCGATCTGCTCGGCATAGACCGGCGACAGGGTGCGGAAGGCGCTGTTTGTGACGCCGACGGCGATACAGCCGAAGCAGCCGAGCGGCGAGATCCGCCAGACGCGCGCCAAATCGAGCTTGACGTCTTCCGGCGGCGTCGGATTGGAGCGGTCGCCGAGCGAAACCGGCACCAGCGAAACGGTGATCATCATCGACATGATGGCGAAGATGGCAAAGCCGCCGGCGCCAAAGATAGGGATCAGGAACTGGGCGCCCGTCACCGAGCCGATGTCGACCATCCGGTAGATGGCAAGCACCCGCGCCCGGTCGGTGTTGGTGACGCCGGAATTCAGCCAGGCTTCCATGATGGTGAACAGGCCGGCAAAGCAGAACCCGCCGGCAAAGCGCACGGCGCACCACATCACCGGATCGATGACCAGCACCAGAAGCAGCGTTCCCGCCGAGGCGATCGCCGCGAGTGCCGAAAAGGCGCGCACATGGCCGACGGACTTCATGATGCGGGTCACGGCAAGGCAGCCGAGCAGGAAGCCGGCGAAATAGAACGTGCCCATCAGGCCGATCGAGGAAGCGGGAAAACCTTCCTGCGCACCACGCAGCGCAATCAACGTGCTCTGCAGGCCGTTGCCGCCGAGCAGGATGCCGGCGGCGATCAGGAGGGGGATCAGCGGGCGGATGGAGGACATGAAGGAAAGCCTGTCGTTGATCCTTCTTGAACCATCGCCTTCGCCAATGCCAGCGGCAATTCCCGGTGGCGTTGGGGCCAGCCGGGGGCCTTAATGCATGTCGCGCAAAAGTGTGCAGCGGTTTTGCGATAACGACATGCATAAAAACAAGAACCTAAAGCGCGTCGCCGACGCCGATCGAACGCGACACGTTTTAGGTGCATTAACGAGGGGGAACTTGCGCTACCGCGTGGCGCCGGACCCTCCGTGTTGGGAACCAAGGCGTATCTTTGTAGTTCAGTGCTGGTAGGCGAATACGCGTCTTGTGAGCTGCCGGTGTGCGGAGATGGTGTCAGGCATCGACGTCGTTTCTGCTGCCCGGCCTGAAGCTCCAAAGGGAGGTCCGCCATCATGAAATTTCATTCCGCATTTGCGGCATTTGCCGTGGCCGCAGTTCTGGCGGCCGGGCCGGCGCGGGCTGTCGACCTCGTCATGGTGTCCGGAGATACCGGCAACGGCCAGAGAATCCTTCGCGAGATCCTCGATCAATACGAGAAGACGACCGGCAACAAGGTTAGCGTCGTTCCGCTGCCCCCCTCGGCGACGGACCAGTTTGGCCAATACCGGCTCTGGCTTGCCGCCGGAAGCAGCGACGTCGACGTCTATCAAACGGACGTCATCTGGGCCCCCCAGCTTGCAAGGCAGTTCATCGACCTGACCGAAGCGACCAAGGATGTCGGTGGCGCCCATTTCCCATCGATCATCAAATCGCAGACCGTGGACGGCAAGCTCGTCGCCTTGCCGATATTCACCGACGCTCCGGCGCTCTACTACCGCAAGGATCTCCTCGACAAATACGGCGCCAGGGTCCCGGCCAGCTGGGCTGAACTTGCCGATACCGCCAAGCTTGTCATGGATAAGGAGCGCGCGGCCGGCAACAAGGACATGTGGGGTTTCGTTTTCCAGGGCAACGCCTATGAGGGGCTGACCTGCGATGCACTCGAATGGGTGAAGTCGAACGGCGGCGGCCAGATTATCGAGCCGGACGGCACCATCTCCATCAACAATCCGCAAGCAGCTGCGGCGCTGGAAATGGCGAGGAGCTGGGTGGGAACCATCTCACCGCCCGGCGTTCTGGCCTACCAGGAAGAAGAGTCGCGCGGAGTCTGGCAGACCGGCAACGCCGTCTTCATGCGCAACTGGCCCTACGCCTACGCGCTTGGCAACAGCGAAAGCTCCCCCATCAAAGGCAAGTTCGAGGTGACGACGCTGCCGCCGGGGTCTGGTGAGGGCGCGCACCCGGCAGCAACGCTTGGCGGCTGGAATCTCGCGGTTTCCAAATATTCGAAGAACCCGGATGCAGCGATCGAGCTGGTCAAATGGATCGCCTCGCCTCAGATGCAGAAGTACCGCGCCTTGAAGGGGGCATATCTGCCGACCATCCAGGCACTCTATGATGATGCCGACATCGCCAGCGCCCAGCCGGTGATTCCGCGCTGGAAGGAAGTCGTCCTCAACGCGGTGCCGCGTCCCTCGGCCCAAGCCAAGAGCCGGTACAATGAGGCATCGAGCGAGTTCTGGACCGCCGTCCACAACACCATTTCCGGCGAGGGCACAGCCGCCGACAACCTTGCCGATCTGGAGTTCTCCTTGACCAGGCTCAAGGGCACCGCCTGGTGACCTCGCCGCGCTCAGGCTCGCTGCTGGCGCGTCAACGTACGCGCTCGGCATGGCTGTTGCTTGCCCCGATGCTCATCGTGCTCGCCGCCGTTGCCGGTTGGCCGTTGATGCGCACGATCTATTTCGGCTTCACCGACGCCTCGCTCGCCGACCTCGAAGCCCGCCGCTGGGTTGGCTTCGCCAACTATTTCTCCGTCGTGCAAATGCCGAGCGGCCGCGTCGTCTATGACGGGCTGCTCGCCGATCCGGTCTGGTGGCGCGCCGTCTGGAACACGGTGCGCTTCGCGGTGATTTCGGTGACCTGCGAGACGGTGCTCGGCATGATCGTCGCGCTGGTGCTCAACGCCAGGTTTCGCGGCCGCGGTATCGTGCGCGCCGCGATCCTCATCCCTTGGGCGATCCCGACGATCGTCTCGGCGAAAATGTGGCAGTGGATGCTCAACGACCAGTTCGGCATCATCAACGACGTCCTGCTCAAGCTCGGCCTGATCAGCACCAAGATCGCCTGGACGGCCAGCGCCGACACGGCGATGGTCGCCGTCCTTGTTGTCGACATCTGGAAGGCAACCCCCTTCATGGCGCTTCTCATTCTCGCCGGCCTCCAGATGCTTCCACAAGAAATCTACGAGGTCGCCAAGCTCGACGGCGTCGGCGCGTGGAGAATTTTCTGGAAGATCACTTTGCCGCTCATCCGACCGGCGTTGATGGTGGCCATGATCTTTCGCGGTCTCGATGCCCTGCGCATCTTCGATCTGATCTACGTGCTTACGCCAAACAACATACACACCAAGTCGATGTCGGTGTTTGCCCGCGAGAGCCTGTTTGAGTTCGACAAGTTCGCTTCCGGTTCCGCCGCCTCGACGCTTCTCTTCCTTATCCTCGCTCTGCTGACCATGCTCGTTCTTTGGCTCGGCCGGATACGACTGGACAAGGACTATTGACCATGGGGACTATTGACCATGGGGGACTATTGATCATGGGGGACTACTGACCATGTGGATCGTCAAGCGCACGGCTTTCTACCTCCTCGTCGCCGTTATCGTCGTCGTCGCGGTGTTCCCGTTCTACTACGCCATCATCACCAGCCTGAAATCGGGGACGGCGCTCTTCCAGATCGACTATTGGCCGAAGACGATTACCTTCAGCAACTACAGGACCGTGTTCACCGAGGGGACCTTCCTGCGCAACCTCGTGAACTCGCTTTTCATCTCGAGCGCCGTTGTCGTCATTTCGCTGTTCCTCGGCGTCACCGCCGCCTATGCGCTGGCGCGCATCCGCTTCCGCGGCCGCTCGGCTCTGCTCCTCATTATCCTGTCCGTTTCGATGTTCCCGCAATTGGCGGTGCTTGCCGGGCTTTTCGAGCTGATCCGCATCTTCGGCCTCTACAATTCGCCGTTCGCGCTGATCTTGTCCTACATGATCTTCACCTTGCCGTTCACCGTCTGGGTGCTCACCGCCTTCGTTCGCGACCTGCCGATCGAGCTGGAGGAAGCGGCGATCCTCGATGGCGCCACGCCCTGGATCATCATCAGCCGCGTCTTCCTGCCGCTCATGTGGCCGGCGCTGGCGACCACCGGGCTTCTCGCCTTCATCGGTGCTTGGAACGAGTTCCTGTTCGCCCTGACGTTTACCTCCAGCAACGAGCAGCGAACCGTGCCGGTGGCGATCGCGCTGCTCTCCGGCAGCTCGCAGTTCGAGATCCCGTGGGGCAACATCATGGCCGCATCGGTGATCGTCACCGTGCCGCTCGTCGTCCTCGTTCTCATCTTCCAGCGCAAGATCATTTCCGGTCTCACGGCGGGCGGGGTGAAGGGGTGAGTGCATAGTTGAACTGCGGGCACAGAGCAGCGAACTCAGATTGACGCCTCGAGCATAAATTGATGCCGGTGGGAAAGGGGCGGGAAGAACGCGAACTCGACCCGGCTGCCGCTTGCCTTGACAAATGCACCCTCTCATGTGCTTTTCGCGCAAATTTTCAGGCTGGGCCATCATGCCTTGGCCGCAACCCAACATCCGGACTTTAAGAATGACAATGCATCGTTACCGCAGCCATACCTGTGCCCAATTGAGGAAGCTCGACGTCGGCTCGACCGTTCGCTTGTCGGGCTGGGTGCATCGCGTGCGCGACCATGGCGGCCTGCTGTTCATCGATTTGCGCGACCATTACGGCCTGACCCAGATCGTCGCCGATCCGGATTCGCCCGCCTTCAAGATTGCCGAGACCCTGCGCGGCGAATGGGTCGTCCGCGTCGACGGCGAGGTCAAGGCGCGCCTCGCCGACACCGTGAACCCTAATTTGCCAACCGGCGAGATCGAAGTCTTCGCGCGCGAGATCGAGGTACTGTCGGCCGCCAGGGAATTGCCCCTGCCGGTCTTCGGCGAGCCGGATTACCCAGAGGACATCCGCCTCAAATACCGCTTCCTCGACCTGCGCCGCGATACCCTGCACAAGAACATCGTCGCGCGCACCAAAATCATCGCCGAGATGCGCAAGCTGATGGGCGAGGTCGGCTTCACCGAATTCTCGACGCCGATCCTGACCGCCTCGTCGCCGGAAGGGGCGCGCGACTTTCTGGTGCCGTCGCGCATCCACCCCGGCACTTTCTATGCGCTGCCGCAGGCACCGCAGATATATAAGCAGCTGATCATGGTGTCCGGCTTCGACCGCTACTTCCAGATTGCGCCCTGCTTCCGCGACGAGGACCCGCGCGCCGACCGTCTGCCGGGTGAATTCTACCAGCTCGACGTTGAGATGAGCTTCGTCGAGCAGGAGGATGTGTTCACCACCATGGAGCCGGTGATGCGGGGGGTGTTCGAGACCTTTGCCGCCGGCAAGCCGGTGACGGAGAAGTTTCCGCGCATCGCCTATGATGTCGCCATGCGCAAATACGGCACCGACAAGCCGGACCTGCGCAACCCGATCGAGATGCAGGCCGTCTCGGATCATTTTCGCGACTCTGGCTTCAAGGTATTTGCCAACATCCTTGCCAACGATCCGAAGGCCGAGGTCTGGGCCATTCCGGCCAAGACCGGCGGGTCTCGCGCCTTCTGCGACCGCATGAACTCATGGGCGCAAGGCGAGGGTCAGCCCGGCCTCGGCTACATCTTCTGGCGCAAGGAGGGCGAGAAGCTCGAAGGCGCCGGGCCGCTGGCCAAGAACATCGGCGAGGAGCGCACGGAGGCGATCCGACAACAACTCGGCCTCGCCGATGGCGATGCCGCCTTCTTCGTCGCCGGTGATCCGAAGAAGTTCGTCTCCTTCGCAGGAGCGGCGCGCACCCGCGCCGGCGAGGAGCTCAATCTTGTCGACCGCGACCGCTTCGAATTGTGCTGGATCGTCGACTTCCCGTTCTTCGAATGGAACGAGGAGGAGAAGAAGATCGACTTCGCGCACAATCCTTTCTCGATGCCACAAGGCGGCATCGATGTGCTTAACGGCGAGGATCTGCTCGGCATCAAGGCGTTCCAGTACGACATGGTCTGTAACGGTTTCGAGATCGCCTCCGGCGGCATCCGCAACCATCTGCCCGAAACCATGGTCAAGGCGTTCGAAACCGTCGGGCTGGACCGCGCGACGGTCGAAGAGCGCTTCGGCGGCCTTTATCGCGCCTTCCAGTATGGCGCGCCGCCGCATGGCGGCATGGCGGCCGGCATCGACCGCGTCGTCATGCTTCTGGTCGGCGCCAGGAACCTGCGCGAAGTGACTATGTTCCCGATGAACCAGCAGGCCTACGACCTGTTGATGAGCGCGCCGTCGGAAGCCAGCCCGCAGCAGCTTCGCGAATTGTCGCTGCGCGTGGTGGCGACGAAGAAAGAGGTTTAGGAAACGCTCCGAACCGGTGCTGTTGATTCATAAAAAAGCCCGGCATCGCTGCCGGGCTTTTTGCTTGAAGCCTGTCTCGGTCAGTCTTCGTTTGCCGTAACCGTCACGCCGAGCGTTTTCGGCAGGTCGAGCGGGTTGGACATGGCGCCCGCCATGATCAGCGCGAACGGCACCGCTGCCGGCGGCTCGGCCGAGACCTCGATGCTTTGCGGATCGTCGAGGAACTTGTTGACCGCGGCCGAAACCTGCGCGGTCAGTTCCGGATTGTTGAGCTGCGCCATGCCGAAGGGCACGATCGCCTTGGCCTGGTTGGCGATGTCCTTGCCGGACATGCCTTGCTGCTTGCCGGCATAATCGAGCACCTTTTTGGTCAGCGAATCGTCGTCGAAGCGGATCGAGGCGCTGTTGAACGAAAGCTGCTGCAGCAGCCCGAGCATGGCCATGCCTTGCGCCGAATTGTCCGCGCCTTCGGCCTGCGCTGCCATCTTCTTCTGCATGTCCTGCAGTGATTTGATGACGTCCAGCGTGTAGCCGCCGAGATCGAAGGTCATGCCGAGCGTGCCGGCATTGTCGACCGATATTTCGTATTTCGACAAGTCCATCCTGCCGTCGGTAGGCTGCCAGGTGCCTTCCATCTCAAGATTGCCTGTTATGTTCTGGTAGCCGAGCGCGTTGATGACTTCCTTGGACTTCGGATCTTCGACCAGGGTCAGGTCGGCAGCGAATCTTTCCGTAGTGCCGGAAAACGCCATGGCCTTGCCGTCGGCCGGCGGCGTGATTGCGATGGCAAGCCCGTCCATCGAGAAAGCAGTTTTGTCAGCCACTTTGACTGTCATGTTGTCGAGCTCGGCCGATTTGTACATCATCAGCGAGCCCAGCGGACCGGTTGCGCCTTCGGCCGGAACCGTCATGTCGTGGATGACGAAGGGGCTGAGATTGAGCGTGACGCCATCTTCGCTGTGTTCGAACGGCGACGTCGATACGGTCGCGATTTGATAGCCGCCATTGGCTTCGGTCACACCTTCGAGCTTGACGTCGCCGATCTTGAGCGCCTCCTTTTCGGCCGCCGGTTTGACCGCTACGCCTTGCAGAACCATGCTGGAGGTGTCGCCGGTTACTCCGGTCCAGGAGAGGTCGACACCCTGCGCGGCGAGGGCAGCCTTCAGCCGGTCGGCGACCGCGGTATCCTGCGCGAACGCCGCATTCAGCGGCAGCGTCAGCAAAAAGGTCGAAAAAGCCAGTCTCTTAATAAGTGTCGAGTGTCTGATCGTCATCGAGAGCTCCCCTGAGAGTGTCCTGAAATTCTTTTCAAATCGTCGCGTCGTCACCATTCGGTGACGAACTGGACCGGAAAAAGGCGGGCCTCGGCACAATGGTCGAAAATCGCGGCCAAAGGCAAACCCGATCCATTAGCCTTGCGATAGAAGCAGGATGTAACGGATTGATGTTGGCCGGCGTCGCGACGCTTCCAATCCTGTTGCATAATGGATGTCGCGCAACGGTTTTGCGGTAACGACATGCATCAAAACAAGGGCCTAAAGCGTCGCATGGGCCGGTCGAACGCGATGCGCTTTAGGAGCACGCATACCGGTGTGCCTCTTGCCGCGAATCACCCGCTCGGCTAGTGCCAGCCCATGGGAAAAAGGCTTTTGCCGCCCGAGAGTGGCGGCGGCGACAATATCGAGCCGGTCGATCTGAAGAAGGCGCTGGAAGAGCGCTATCTCGCCTACGCGCTGTCGACCATCATGCACCGGGCGCTGCCGGACGTGCGCGACGGATTGAAGCCGGTGCATCGTCGCATCATGCATGCCATGCGCCTGTTGCGGCTCAACCCCGACCAGGGTTTTGCCAAATGCGCCCGCATCGTCGGCGAGGTGATGGGCAAATTCCATCCGCATGGCGACCAGTCGATCTACGACGCGTTGGTGCGGTTGGCGCAGGATTTTTCGATGCGCTACCCGCTGGTCGACGGGCAGGGCAATTTCGGCAATATCGACGGCGATAACGCCGCCGCCATGCGCTACACCGAAGCGCGCATGACCGAAGTGTCGACGCTGCTGCTGGAAGGCATCACCGAGGACGCGGTCGATTTCCGCCCGACCTACAACGAGGAAGACGAGGAGCCGGCCGTGCTGCCCGGCGCCTTCCCGAATCTGCTCGCCAACGGCTCGTCCGGCATCGCCGTCGGCATGGCGACCTCGATCCCGCCGCACAATGCGGCCGAGCTCTGCGACGCCGCGCTTCACCTGATCGATCATCCGGATGCGCCCGTCACCAAGCTGATGGATTTCGTGCAAGGTCCGGATTTCCCGACCGGCGGCATCATCGTCGACAGCCGAGCCTCGATCCTCGAAGCCTACGAAACGGGTCGCGGCGGCTTTCGCGTCAGGGCGAAGTGGAGCCAGGAGGACCAGGGCAGGGGCACCTGGAACATAGTCGTCACCGAAATCCCTTACGGCGTCCAGAAGGCCAGGCTGATCGAAAAGATCGCCGAGCTCTTGATGGCGCGCAAGCTTCCGTTGCTCGAGGATATCCGCGACGAGAGCGCCGAGGACATCCGCGTCGTGCTGGTGCCGAAGAGCCGCTCGGTCGATCCCGGCATCATGATGGAATCGCTGTTCAAGCTGACCGAGCTCGAAAGCCGCTTTCCGCTCAACATGAACGTGTTGTCGCGCGGCAAGGTGCCGAACGTGCTGTCGCTGAAAGGTGTGCTCAAGGAATGGCTGGAGCACCGCCGCGACGTCCTGATCCGCCGCTCCAAGCACCGCCTCGGCGAGATCGAGAGGCGGCTGGAGATCCTCGCCGGCTATTTGATCGCCTACCTCAACATCGACGAGGTGATCAGGATCATCCGCGAGGAGGACGAGCCCAAGCAGGTGATGATGGTGCGCTGGTCGCTGACCGACACCCAGGCTGAAGCCATCCTCAACATGCGGCTGAGAGCGCTGCGCAAGCTCGAGGAATTCGAAATCCGCGAGGAATTCAATGGCCTGACCGGCGAGAAGAAGCAGATCGAGGCACTGCTTGCGTCCGACGCCAAGCAGTGGGCGACGATCAAGTGGGAAGTCGCCAATGTTCGCCAGAAATACGGGCCCGACACCGAGATCGGCAAGCGCCGCACCGAGTTCGCCGACGCACCCGAGCATGACCTGACCGATATCGCCCACGCCATGATCGAGCGCGAGCCGGTCACCGTGGTCGTTTCGGAAAAGGGCTGGCTGAGGGCCATGAAAGGTCATCTGACCGACCATTCGGCCCTGACCTTCAAGGAAGGCGACAGCCTCAAGCTCGCCTTCCACGCCCAGACGACCGACAAGGTGCTGGTCTTCACCACCGGCGGCAAGTTCTACACGATCGGCGCCGACCGGCTGCCGGGTGGGCGTGGCCACGGCGAGCCGATCCGCATCATCGTCGACATGGACAACGACCAGGATATCGTCACCGCTTTCGTCCATGATCCCAAGCGCAAGCTGCTGCTGGTGTCGCATGACGGCAACGGTTTCATCGTGCCGGAAGAAGAAGTCGTCGCCAACACCCGCAAGGGCAAGCAGGTGATGAACGTCAAGGCGCCCGACGAAGCCCAGCGCTGTGTGAGCGTCGCCGGCGACCATCTCGCCATTGTCGGCGAGAACCGCAAGATGCTGGTGTTCCCGCTGGCCGAGATCCCCGAGATGGGACGCGGCAAGGGCGTGCGCCTGCAGAAATACAAGGATGGCGGTGTCCTCGACCTCAAGACCTTCACGCTGGCAAGCGGCCTGTCCTGGCAGGATTCGGCAGACCGCACCTTCACCAAATCGCGTGACGAGCTTGCCGAATGGATCGGCGCCCGCGCCTCGGCCGGCCGCATGGTGCCGAAGGGTTTCCCGAGGACTGGCAAGTTCGGGTGAAGCGGTAATCTCCCCCCTCGAGGGGGAGATGGCCGGCAGGCCAGAGGGGATCCCCGCGCATGAAGCGCCAGCCTGCTTTGTTCGTGGTAAGGTCGCGTCAGGACGTCCCGACCCCCTCTGTCGCCTTCGGCGACATCTCCCCCTCAAGGGGGGAGATTAGCAGCGCCACCCGAACATTTGGAATGTCGTCACGATTGCTGCACTATATCAGTGCATAAGCGATGCGATGGGCTAGGGAGAATTGGGCGCTTGAAGGAAATCAGGATCCAGAAGCCGGAGCGGCAACAGCGTCTGTTTGGCCTGTCGACGCCGCTCAGGGCCGCTGTCATTCCACCGCTGTCGGCGGCGCGCTGGCTCCTGGTGCTGATCGTCGCCGCCGGCGTATATTTTTTCCACGGCTTCCTGTTCCCGGTCCTTGCCGCCCTGGTTATCGCTTTCGCCAGTTGGCCGCTCTATCGGCGGCTGCTCGCAGGCGTCGGCGGCAACCGCACGATTGCCGCTACGCTTGCGATCCTGTTCATCCTGACCTTCCTGGTGGTGCCGATCGCGCTTGCCGGCACCTACGCCATCAACGAGGTGCGCGAATGGGTCGGCTGGGCTATCGAGACCAACCGCTACGGCGCGCCGACGCCGCACTGGATCGCCACGCTGCCTGTAGTAGGCGAATGGCTCAATGAACAGTGGACGGTCAACGTTGGCCATCCAGGCGGTATCGGCGAACTGATCCAGCTGATCAGCGGCGCCAATATCGGCAGCATCTATCGCGGCGCGCTTGCCGCCGGCGGCAGCGCCTTCGGACTTTTGCTGACGCTGCTGTTCATGATGATCGCATTGTTCTTTGCCTATCGCGACGGCGAGCATTTCGCCGGGCAGGTCGATCGCCTCGGCGAACGCATCCTGCCGGCCCGATGGGAACGGATCTCACGCGTGGTGCCGGCGACGATCTCGTCGACGGTTACCGGTATGACCGTTATCGCCATCGGCGAAGGACTGGTGCTGGGCATCGCTTACTGGTTGGCCGGCGTACCGTCGCCGGTGACGCTCGGCGCGCTGACCGGCATCATGGCGCTTATCCCCGGCGGCGCGCCGCTGTCGTTCACGCTGGTCTCGATCTATCTCGCCGCCAGCGGCTCGCCGATGGCGGGGCTGGCGCTGTTCGTCTGGGGCGCGGTCGAACTCTTCATCGTCGACAAGACATTGCGCCCGAAGCTGGTCGGCGGGCCGATAAAGCTGCCCTTCCTGCCAACCTTTTTCGGCCTGATCGGCGGCGTCAAGACAATGGGTTTTCTCGGCCTGTTCATCGGCCCGGTGCTGATGGCCCTGCTGGTCGCAATCTGGCGCGAATGGCTGCGCGAGGTGGAACTGACCGATGAACTCGCTGCCGCCGAACCGGCGGAGCAGGAAGATGCACCGCCGCAGATTGAAATTGTTGCCGAACGCGCCGCCGCGAAAAAGAATCAGGCCGGGTGACTGACGGCGAACGTGGCGCGGCGCTTGCGCCCGTCGTGCAACTGCCAGAGCGAATGGCCGATCAAGGTCATGATGAGGATCGCGCCGCCGATCAGGCTGTTGCGCGTCGGTGTTTCGGCGAAGATCATCCACACCCAGACCGGCGCCAGCACGGTTTCAAGCAGATAGAACATCGCCACCTCCGGCCCGGAGATGTATTTCGGGCCGTTGGCGAGGCAGAAGAACGAGATCGGCATGATGACGGCACCGTTGAAGACGATCCACCATGGCGCGTTGACGTGAAAACCCACCTTGGAAACCATCAGGGTGGCGACGGCCAGCGGCAGGACCACTCCGATCAGCGCCGTGAAACCCATATCCTTGCCGCTGGCGCGCGAGATGGTGATGGCCGCGGCGATCATGAAAGCCGAGCATAGCGCCATCAGGTCGCCGAAGAGATGTCCGGTTCCAACGGAATCGCCGACAATGATCGTCACGCCGACGATCATAAGTGCCAGCGCTGCAAGCGTCAGGGGCCGTGGCCTCTCCTTCAGGAACAGCCATGACAAAAGGGCCGCGAACATGGTTGTGAACGCCAGGATGAAAACGAGGTTGGCTGTCGAGGTATTGTAGACACCGGTGATGAAGGCGATCGAGCCGAGCCCGTAGAGGCCGGCAACGATGAGCCCTGACCAGCCCGGTACAAGCTGCGGTGCCTTTGCGCTCAGCGATCGCCAGGCGGCCCAGATGATAAGCGTGGCGACGAAGGTCGTGCCGGTGCGCAACAGCAGGATCGTCCACGCCTCGCCGTCGGCGAGCCGGATCAGCGGAATGTCGACGGTCAGCGTCAGCCCGCCGATGGCGGTGATCAGAAGGCCTCTCTGGTGGTCGTTGTGGGAAGACATGCGGCAATTCTCGCGTAGGCTTGGAGGCGCAAAATTGACCCGCCCGGTTTCCCAGCCGATCGGCCGGAAGCCCAGCGGCATCCTCCTCGAAACAATTTAAGAGTGAATACCGAAAGCGAAGATCAGCGCGAAACCGCTTCGTGATTGTAGCGTTCCCAGCCTTTCGGGCCGAGATGCTCCTGCGGCTGGAAGCGCATCTTATAATTCATCTTGCGCGAGCCGTTGACCCAGTAACCCAGGTAGACATGGGGCAGGCCCATCGCCCTGGCGCGGGCGATGTGATCGAGGATCATGAAGGTGCCGAGCGAACGGTCCTCGAAGTCCGGGTTGAAGTAGGAATAGACCATCGACAGGCCATCGGCCATCTTGTCGGTAAGCGCCACGGCGATCAGTTCGCCCTGGCCCTTGCCGGTAATGAAGCTGTCAGGTCCGCGGCGACGGTATTCAATGACCTTGGTGTCGACATGGGTATCCTCGACCATCATGGCGTAGTCGAGCACGGTCATGTCAGACATGCCGCCACGGCGGTGGCGGACGTCGAGATAGCTGCGGAACAGCGAATACTGTTCGGTGGAGGGTTCGGCGTCGTGCATGGCGCCGACCAGATCCGAATTATGCTGTATGACCCGTTTCATGTTGCGGCTGGCGGTGAATTCCTGCGCCAGGATGCGCACCGACACACAGGCGCGGCAGGTCTCGCAGGCCGGCCTGTAGGCGATGTTCTGCGACCGCCTGAAACCGCCCTGCGTCAACAGATCGTTCATCTCGGGGGCCTTGTCGCCGACCAAGTGTGTGAACACCTTGCGCTCGAACTGGCCCTCGAGATAGGGACATGGCGAGGGCGCGGTCAGAAAGAACTGCGGCGACTGGGTCGGGTGCTGCGTCATCGAGCCTTGGAAATACTCCTGCGAATCGCTCTACCTTTGGCGCGGACGCCGAAAAATTCAACAGGATTGTGAAAGCCTGGTTGATTGGACGTCTTCACATTTGTGCGCAAAGGCTGCGGCCGCGCTTCAAAAGTCTGCTCAGCGGCCACTGCGGCTGACAACGGTGCCGAGCAGCAGGTCGTGCAGCGTGCGCTTGCGGTCGGAAAACAGGCTCACCAGCAGGACCAGCGGCGAAAGGATGACATTACCGGCCCAAAACAGCACCGAATGCACGACGGCGGTCAGCCCGTCGATGCGGCTGCCGTCGAGTCGGTCGAGCCGGATGCCCATCATCTTCATGCCGGTGGTGGCCTGGTCTTTACTGCCGAGCGTGTTCCAGATGTAGAGGATGGCGACGGTCGGCACGAGAATGGAAAACAGCATCCAGCCGAGGCCGAGCGTCAACAGCCCGAACAGGAACACCAGGATCGCGAATGGAATGGTGAGCAGCGCGACGATGAAATAGTCGATGACGAAAGCGAGAATGCGCCGCGTGCGCACGCCCTCATAAGAGCGGACATCTTCGAGCCTGCTGGTGATGATTTCGCCGTCGAGAACGCGAGCGTTCATGTCATTTCCTCGTAATCGAACCCGGGTTAATGCACGGGCCGCGTATTGATGAAATGGTGAAGGTTCGCGGCGGAATCAAGATCGAGCCTTTCGCCGCCGTGTAGATGGCGACAGAGCGCCTGGGGCCGTCTGACTTGTTGAATTCACGGCGCGGATAGCGTTAGTTTGCTGCGGCGCACAAAGCGCGCCGAGCCGAGGGGACGGGGCGACATGGACTACGACATGCTGGTCATCGGCAGCGGCCCATCCGGGCGCCGCGCCGCGGTGCAGTCGGCCAAGCTCGGCAAGTCGGTGCTGGTGGTCGACAGGGGCCGGCGTCTCGGCGGCGTTTCGGTGCATACCGGCACTATACCGTCGAAGACGTTGCGCGAGACGGTGCTCAACCTCTCCGGCTGGCGCGAGCGCGGCTTTTATGGACGCGGCTACCGCGTCAAGCAGGACATTTCGGTCGGCGATCTGGTCGAGCGCCTGCACAAGACGCTCGACCATGAGGTCGAGGTGCTGCAGCACCAGTTCATGCGCAACACGGTCAAGAGTGCGCGCGCCGCGGTAAAATTCCTGGGCCCCAACAAGGTCAGCCTGACCACCGACACCGGCGACTACAGCGAGGTTGGCTTCGCCCATGCGCTGATCGCGGTCGGCACCCGGCCGCACCGGCCGCGCGACGTGCCGTTCGACAAGACACGGATCTTCGACAGCGACGAGATGCTGGAGCTCGATCGGCTACCGCGCACGCTGACGGTGATCGGCGCCGGCGTCATCGGCGTCGAATATGCGACAATCTTTTCGGCACTCGACGTTCCGGTGACATTGGTCGAGCCGCGCAACACGATATTGGATTTCGTCGACCGCGAGATCGTCGACGACTTCATCCATCAGATGCGCGACCGCGGCATGACCATCCGATTGGGCAGTGCCGTCAAGGAGATCGCCTCGAAACCCGACTATGCTGAGGTGACGCTGGCCGACGGCCGCACCATACGTTCCGAGATCGTGCTTTATGCCGCGGGACGCACCGGCAATGTCGGCAATTTAGGGCTCGACGCCGTCGGCATCGAGGCTGATTCGCGAGGCCGCATCAAGGTCGATCCGCAGACCTTCCAGACCAGCGCGCCCAACATCTATGCCGCCGGCGATGTCATCGGCTTTCCGAGCCTGGCATCGACCTCGATGGAGCAGGGCAGGGTGGCCGCCTGCCATGCCTTCGGCGTGCCCTTGCCGCCCCCGCCCGAAACCTTTCCCTACGGCATCTACGCCGTGCCGGAAATCTCCACCGTCGGGCAATCCGAGGAGCAGGTGCGCGAGAGCGGTGCCGCCTACGAGGTCGGCGTGGCGCGGTTCCGCGAGACATCGCGCGGCCACATCATGGGTGTCAACACCGGTTTCCTGAAGCTTCTGTTCTCGATCGAAACACGCCGTCTGCTCGGCGCCCATATTGTCGGCGAGGGCGCGACCGAACTCATCCACATCGGCCAGGCGGTCATCAATCTCGGCGGCACAGTCGACTTCTTCGTCAACAACACCTTCAACTACCCGACGCTGGCGGAAGCCTACAAGATCGCCGGGCTGGACGCCTGGAACCGCATGGGGCGAGGGTAGCTTCGGGGCTCATCGATCCGACGCTGCAACGGCGACCGCAGGATCCGCCAGCCATTGCCTGACGATGTCGGCGTCCGGATCGCCAATTTCATGGCCGGAGGCGACGGTGTGGGCCTCGACCTTGGCGCCATGCGAGTTCAGTACAGCGGCCAGCACCGGCGCGAATGGCACGTAGGTCAGGTCGGCGGCGCCGGCGATGATCAGCGCCCGCGCCTTCGACAGGTCGGCCGGCGGCACCTCGTCGAGCACCGGCATCGGACGCAGCAATGCGGCGCGCTCGATGAGGCCCGGATGCAGCAGCATGACGCTTGAAACCAAATTGGCGCCGTTCGAATAGCCGAGAAAGGTCGCGCGGCGGAGATCGAGGCTGTGGCGCTTCGCGACGCCGGCGACGAAGCCTGCAAACGCATCTGCCTCCGCGCGGACACTTGCCTGCTCGAATCGCGTCGGGTTGATTCGCGTGAACCAGCGGAAACCGTCCTCCTGAGGGATGCGGCCACGGACCGTAACCAGCGCCGCATGCGGCGCGATTTGCCGACCAAGCGGCAGCAAGGTCGTCTCGTCGACACCCGATCCATGCAACAGGAACAGCCAGTCACCGGGTAAATTGGCGGATCGATGGAGCCGGTAGAAAAAGCCTGAATTCTCCTGCAAAATACCGTCTTCGAGGCTTTGCTCGGCCATAGGCACATCCTTTTGATTCCGCGTTACTTTCGTTAATTTGCCGGCTTCAAAACGGAATATTTTCAAGCTCCGCGAAAGTTGATTGAACCGGGCGCATTTCAGTCCGTTTCTTTGCCGATATAATCCCCGCGGGGGGATCGAAGCAGTGTGCGCCGGGTGGTCGCCCGAGGGATCGCATGCCGGGCATGAACAACCAGCTTTAAGGCCTTTTATCGATGACCATGCCAGTTTCGCCGGAACGCGATACGCGTATTGATGTGTTCCGGGCTCTCGCCCTCCTGACCATATTCGTCGATCACGTGCCGGGCACCGTGTTCGAAACCCTGACCTACAAGAATTTCGGGTTTTCCGATGCGGCCGAGGCCTTCGTGCTGATCTCCGGCATGTCCGTCGCTCTCGCCTACGGCACTAAGTTCCAGCCGGGAAACCGGCTGATTGCAACGCTGAAAATGTGGCGCCGCGCCGGCGTGCTCTACGTCACCCACATCGTCACGACGATGGTGGTCATGGCCATCTTCTGCGCGGCGGCGGTGTTTGCGAAACGGCCGGACCTTCTGACGCTGATCAACATCGAGCCGCTCGTCAGGAACCCGCCACAAGTCCTGGTCGGCATCGTCACGCTCGGCCATCAGCTCGGTTACAACAACATACTGCCGGTCTATGCGGCGCTGCTGTTGATGGCGCCGGTCTTCCTGCTGTTCATCAGCTACCGGCCACTGGCGGCGCTTGCTGTGTCCGCAGCCCTTTGGCTGATTGCCGGAATCTACCAGATCGCGCCGCCGAACTACCCGGAGCCCGGCTTCTGGTTCCTCAATCCGCTGTCATGGCAATTGCTGTTCAATATCGGCATGGCCAGCGTGTTGCATGTGCGGCGCGGCGGCACCATCCCGGTCAATCGCTGGCTGGTCGGCGCGGCCGCCGCCTATGTGCTGACGGCGCTCGTCTGGGTGCACAGCCCGCTGTGGGGGCATGTGTCGTGGCTCGACCTGCCGGTGGTGCTGACCGGTTTCGACAAGACGTTCCTGTCGTTGCCGCGACTGCTGCACATCCTGGCGATGAGCTACCTGGTTGTCGCCTTGCCTTTCGTCTCGAACCTGTTCCGCACCGGCCGCGACAATCCGCTCGCCATATTGGGCAAACGCTCGCTGCCGGTTTTCATTGCCGGCACGGTGATTGCCATGGCGGCGCAGGTGATGAAGCTGGTCAACCCGGGCGGCTTTGCCTATGACAGTCTGCTGCTCGCCGCCGGCATCGCCATGCAGTTCGCGCTCGCCTTCTATCTGGAATGGCTGTCCGCTATCGGCTGGTCCGGCAAGGGCAAGCCGGTCCGCAATGAGGCGCCGCCTGTCCGTCCATCCTTTGGCATCGGTCCCATGGCGGCCAACAGGTAAGATTTGGAGCCGATCTGCCCCAGTCAGCCTGTACTTGGCGGCGGTCCGGAAGATGCCCTGACGACAAGTTCGACGTCGAGCGTTTCTCGCCGCACGGTGCCGTCGAAGTCGAGGATTCTTCGCGCTGCCCGGCGGCCGATCTCGGCGATCGGCTGGGCGATGGTGGTGAGCGGAGGCTCGCAAGTTGCGGCTTCAGGCACGCCGTCGAAGCCGACGACGGAAATATCGCGGGGAACCGCGATGCCCCGTGCGTTGAGCCATTCCAATGCCACCATCGCGATCCGGTCCGACATCGCCAGGATGGCGGTCGGCGGTTCCGCCGAGGCGAAGATGGTTTCGAGACCGGCCCTTGTGCTCGCCTTATCGTTTTCCGTCTCGTAGACCGGCACCTTGGCGGTGTCGACACCAAACCGGGAAAGCTCTTCGAAATAGCCGAGGAGGCGGTCACGGGTTCCGGTATAGACTGCGGTCCGGACCTGCTCGGGCGAGACAAGACCGGTGCTGTCGTCGGCGAAGGCCAGCGACAGCACGGCGAAGCGGCGATGTCCAAGTTCCGCCAGATGGCGCGCCGCGAGCCGGCCGCCGGCAACATTGTCGATACTGATCGCCGAGACCGTCTCGTCCTGCGAGCCGAGCTCGAGCGCGACGAAGGGGAGCTTTCGTTCGCGCGTCAGCTCAACGAGACGCGGACCGCCCTCGATGCAGAAAAGGATGAAGCCGTCCACGAGGGCGCTCTGGATATTCCAGGCAAGTTTTTCCTCGTTGCCAGCCGACACGAGGGCTATCCCCGCGCCGGTGGCGTCGCAGGCTTCCGAGATGCCGGCCATCATCACGCGGGCAAACGGGTCGTCGAAGAAATAGGACAGCGGCTCGGTTGTGGCGACGCCGATTGCATTGACCTTGCCGGCGCGCAGCAGCCGGCCCTTGGGATCCGGGCCGGCGTAGCCCAGCGCCTCGGCCGCCGCCTTGACCCGCTCGCGGACTTCCTCGCGCACGATTTCGGGACGGCTGAAGGCATTGGAGGCAGTGCCGTGCGATACGCCCGCGGCTTTGGCGATGTCCGCCAGCCGGATGGGCCTCCTGCTGCCCTCGGTGGGTGATGTCATTTGTTCGTCTCCAGGACTCCTGTCCGACAGTAGTGCCGATTACTAACATCTTCCTTGGATCGATTCAAATTTTGCTTGACATTTGTGCTGTGACGCATATTCTTGAATCGATCCAAGAGCGGTTTTGCCCGCACATTGGATCGATACAAGAGGAGAGTGCCATGCACCCCGTCAATTATTTGTTCGAGGACATTTACCGGAACGACTGGAGCATCCGCTCGAGCGCGGAGGCCCGCAAGGGGCGCGACAGGACCGGTCCGTGGATTCGCGACCTGCGTTTCCTCGTAGGACGCAAGCGGAGCTGATCGGCGGCCTATTTTTTGTACCCGCTGATTGGATCGATTCAAAAAGGAGATTAAGCCATGCACCCGATCAAGCATCTGTTCGAAGACATCTATCGCAATTATTGGGGCATATCGCCGGCCACCGAACGGCCGGAGCGGCGGCGTGTGGTCAAAACGGCCAAACGCGACGGCCAAGTCCGGCCCGAACGTCGCCAAGACTGACAGAACCGGCGAACCTGGCTGCCGCGTCAAGGGCGCGGCCGCACCAGCGCCGAGGCGGCCATCATCAGCCAGCCGCCGATGAGCAACGTGCCGCCGATCGGCGCCGACATCGGGAACAGCCGCGAGCCAAGGAAGTCGCGGGCCAAAAGATCTCCCGAGAACAGCAGAAGCCCGACGAGAAGGATGAGGCTTCCGGTTCGCAGGATGCTATTGCCACCGAGCAGCCCGACGGCAAGGAAGACCGGCGCATGCAAGAGCAGGAAGGATGCGGCCGTACCGACCAAAGCGCCGCCGAGATGCGCCGCCGCCGCCGAAAGCGCCACGCCAGCCGCGCCGCATAGGCCGCCGGCAAAAACCAGAATGCGGCCGCCTGCCGCGTGTTCATCCGTGCTCATGTCCACGCCTCCGTGATTCCTGGCGACCGCCTGAGATAGTGCTGCGAACCGTGTCAGGATTTGCCGGCTTCCGCCAGCATGTCGCGCTCGCGGCGCGACTGGACCAGCCAGTTATAGGCCGCTCCGCCCGCCATCAGAATGGATGTGCCGAGAAACACCGAGCGCATACCGAAATGGCCGCCGGCAAAGCCGCCGAGCAACGGTCCGGCGACCTGCCCGACATATTGCGCCGAGATCGACAAGCCCAGCACATTGCCGCCGACCCCGTCGGGCACATTGTGGCGGATGACGCTGGTGATGCAGGGCAAAAGACCGCCAAGCGCTAGGCCCATCAGGAAACGCAGGCCGACGAGTTGCCAGCCCTGGGTAACGAAGGCCTGCGGGATCAGCAGCAGCGCCGAGACGGCGAGTGCGGCAACGATGACGTTCCAGTGGCCGATACGGTCGGCGAGATTGCCGAGCCGCGACGCCGACAGGATGGCGCCGAGCGCTGCCGCTGACATGACGATGCCGGAGACCAGCGTGACCTGGCACTGATCTTCGATGAGCTGCTGGACATAGACGGTGATGATCGGCTCGATCGACATGGTGGCGAAACTCAACAGCATGCCGGTCGCCAGCATGGCGACGACGGGGCGCTTGTCGGGAATCTGCGACCAGCTGTCCTTCACTTTTTCTTCTGACGCGGCCTTGGCGGCAACCGGGCGAGGCGCCTCCTTGATCAGCAAGGTGGTTGCCAGAAAAGCCAGGAAAATGACGCCGCCGGCGAGCAGGAATGTGGCGCGTATGCCAATCAGCGGCGGCAGCGCGCCGCCGAGCAGCGGACCGACCAGGGCACCGGCGGTGATACCGGCCGACAGAACGCCCAGCGCCCAGCCGGAGCGATCCTTCGGCGTCTGCATGGCAACCAGGATGGTCGAGCCCGAAGAATAGCCGCCGGCAAAGCCGATCAGCAGGCGCAAGAGCACCAATTGCCAGACAGTCTGCACCATGCCGGTCAGCGACATGCACAGCGCCATGCCGAAACTGGCGCGCACCAGCATCAGTTTGCGGCCGTAACGGTCGCCTAGCCGCCCCCACAGGGGCGCGACCAGCGCGGCGGCAAGGAAGGTGGCGCCGTAGGCGACGCCCGACCACTGCACGATCGCCGCATGGCCCTCTGCGCCCAGCTGCTCGACGTAAAGCGGCAGGAAGGGCAACAGCAGCGTCATCGCTACAAGCGTGCTGAACGAGCCGGCAAAACACACGGCGAGATTGCGGCGCCAGTGGACGTTGTGCGTGGCGCGGTTGGCGTCTTGCGGCATGTCTGTCCTGTCCGGCCAGCTTGCATGAAACTTGCTGTGGATACCAATCTGGGATACCAACCTGGTATCTGTCATGAACGCAAGCCCCGTCGCTGTCAATGCGGGCCTCTCAAACATGATCGACAAAGGCCGGCGTGATCGGCCAACGCCGGCCAGTGACCCGATTGCCGGAACGAATGACCTGAACGGAACGCCAATGTCGCAGATGCAGAACGTCGAAAAGCAGCTTCGCGAGATGATCCTCGGGCTCGAGATTGGTCCCGGCGAGCGGCTGACGGAGCGCTGGGTCGAAAGCCGCTTCGGCGCCTCGCGCACGCCGGTCAGGGCTGCGTTGCTGCGGCTCGAGACCGAAGGCCTGATCTGCCGCGACGGCCGCGGCTGGACGGTCTCGCCAATCAATCTTGCCGAGCTGGAGCAGATCGCCGTCTATCGCGAGGCGGTCGAGGTCGCGGCAGTCAGGCTGACTTGCACCTTGCAGGACAGAAGTGCCGTCGAAATCATCGAGGCGATGCTCGATTCCTGCGACGACAAGACGCCGCGCGAGGAATGGCATCGCGTCGGCAGGGATTTTCATATCGAGCTGGCACGCCTGTCAGGCAACGAGTTCCTGTTCAGAGCGGTTCGCGATGCGATGACGCGCCTGTCGCGCGCCCGCTGGCTCGAGGTTCGCGACGAGGCAGCGCTCGGCCGCGCCTGGGCCGAACACCATGCCATTCTGTCGGCGGTGCGGGCCGGCGATGCCGATACCGCCGCCCGCCTGCTTTCGGCCCATATCATCGGCAGCCGCGACCGGCTGGTGACCTCGCTGCGCAACGACCGGCGCGGCCTGCGCGCCCGTGGATTTGCCGTCGTCGCTTGAGTGAGGATCGGCTGCCATTGATCACGAAAAGAGCAGATGAGCGAAGAATGCTACTTTCGGTCTCGCTTCGCAAATGCCGATGGCGTAAGAGCGGCGATGGAAAACAACCGATTTGACACACCCGTGACCGTCAAGGGCGCGGCGGGAAGCAATCAGCTCTTGCGTACGGCCCGCGAGGCTTCCGACTACCTCCTCAACAATTGGCCCGGCAAGCGCAGCCCCAAGCACCGCGAAGCGTTGCAAGCCTGTCATGATGCGCTGGCCGGCGACAAGCCGGCCATGAACGCAAGACGGGCCTTCATTGCCGCCGCTCGTGAAGTGAACGTCTTCGTCAGCGACAAGGCGCCTGCCTGAGGCATAGCGGGATTTGACCGAGGCCCGGCCCGCCTGGCAGCCCGGATATCATCACTCTGCCGTTTCGGTTTTGGTTTGGGACTCGCTCTCGCCCTCGGGCTTCGATCGCTCCTTGGCTGCGACCTTGGCAGCCTGCTTTTCCGCCTTCTTGGCAGCCTTCTGCCGGTCGCGTTCCTTGCGTTCCTGACCGTAGTTCGGTGCTCGTGCCATATCGTTTCCTTTCGTTGTGCTTGGCCTTTGCCTAGGAGCATTGGACCGCAAACACAACACCGCAAGGCACGATCGGGCTCTATATCTCGGCGCAGTCCGGAGAGCCCGGCTTTTCAGGCGCCGTCGCGGTCGAGAACGAGATCGGCCGGCCCGAACCGGTCCTTTGCCGTGAATTGCTGGTGCCAGTAGGGATAGAGCACGGGCGGCCTGCTGACCACATCGAGCCGTGTGCGCTCCTCATCGGCAAGCACAAGGCTTGCAGCGGCGATATTGTCTTTGAAATGGGCTTCGGTTCGTCCGCCGATCACCAGCGAACTGACAGCGGGCCGGCCGAGCAGCCAGGCAAGCGCCACCTGCGCCGCCGACACGCCGTGATTATTGCCGATATCGATCAGCGTGTCGACGATCCGCCACAGCCGGTCCTCGTCGCGGATCGGCGGTTCCGACCAGCCGCTGAGCTGGCGGGCGGTCGGCTGGTCACGGTGGTATTTGCCGGACAGCAACCCGCCGGCAAGCGGGCTCCAGACCAGCACGCCGAGCCCCTGGTCGACCGAGATCGGCAACAATTCATACTCGGCCTCGCGCGCTTCCAACGTGTAATGGATCTGCTGGGTGACGAAGCGCGGCTGGTGATGACGGTCGCTGATCCCCAGCCCCTTCATCACTTGCCAGCCGGAATAATTGGAGCAGCCGACATAACGGACCTTGCCCTGCGCGACCAGCGTGTCGAGCGCGGCGATGGTTTCCTCAAGCGGTGTCAGGCCATCCCACTCGTGCAGGAAATAGATGTCGATGACATCCGTCCTGAGCCGCTTCAGGCTCCTCTCGCATTCGCGGATCAGATGGTAGCGCGACAGGCCTTCATCGTTGGGGCCTTTGCCGATCCGCATGCGCGCCTTGGAGGCGATCAGCACGTCGCCCTTGCGCTTGCCGCCGAGCGCCTCGCCGATGATCTCTTCCGACACGCCGTTCGAATAGACGTTGGCGGTGTCGATGACATTGACGCCGGCATCGATGCAAAGGTCGATCATCCGGCGCGCCTCGTCGAGGTCGGTCTTGCCGACCGCCGAAAACGCGCCGCCGCCGCCGAACGTCATGGTGCCCATGGTCAGCGTTGAAACCTTCAGCCCGGAACGGCCGAGAGTGCGGTATTCCATGTCGTGTCCTCACAATTTATCGGGAAAGGGCGTTGCAGACGACAGCCCTCAATGAACCGGCTATTTGTAGGATAATTCGTTCCGCTTGTCGCCCGTTCCGCAGGGCAAGCTCGATCACATCTTGCGGATTGAAACGCACAGCCAGCGCAGTAGTGGCTGCAATAAAACCGTCATTGCCGGCCTATACTAACATCGGTCCAGCGCTTCGATTTCCGGCCGCCGGGCCGGGCGGCAGAGCGCCTGACAGCGGCCGGCAAGGCCTGTAAGCGGAGCAGCGTAAATGACCGAGATAAAACAGAATTCCCCGGCCAGGGACTGGCTGGAAGCGGAACTCGCCGACACGCTGGATGAAGACTATGAGCTGGAAATCTCGGAGCCGGCGCTGTCGATGGAGATCGCCAAGATCTACAAGAATGCCCATCCGCCATCGATCGACCGCCTGCAGTATTTTCGCGATCTCATCACGCTGCAATCCGAGTTGATCAAGCTGCAGTCCTGGGTCGCCTATCACAAGAAGAAGCTCGTCGTGGTTTTCGAGGGCCGCGACTCGGCGGGCAAGGGTGGTGTTATCAAGCGCATCACCCAGAGGCTTAATCCGCGCATCTGCCGCGTCGCAGCACTTCCGGCGCCGACCGAGCGCGAGAAGTCGCAATGGTATTTCCAGCGCTACGTTCCGCATCTGCCGGCCGGCGGCGAGATCGTGCTGTTCGACCGCTCCTGGTACAACCGCTCCGGCGTCGAGCGGGTAATGGGCTTTGCCCAGCCGGATCAGGTCGAGGAGTTCTTCCGCGACGTTCCGGATTTCGAACGCATGCTGGTCCGCTCAGGCATTACGCTTGTCAAATACTGGTTTTCGATCACCGACGAGGAGCAGCAGATGCGCTTTTTGATGCGCATCCATGACCCGATGAAGCAATGGAAACTGTCGCCGATGGACCTCCAGTCGCGCGTGCGCTGGGAGCAGTACACCAAGGCCAAGGAAGAAACGTTCGCCCGCACCAATATCCCGGAAGCCCCGTGGTTCATCGTCGAGGGCAACGACAAGAAACGGGCACGGCTGAACTGCATCGACCATCTCCTCAAGCAGATGCCCTATGAGGAGGTGCCGCACGAGGAGATCACACTGCCGGAGCGCGTCTTCAATCCCGAATACGAGCGCCAGGTACTGCCGCGCGAACTGTATGTGCCGGAGAAGTACTGACTAAAGCGGCGAGGAGGGCGCCGCTCCATGGCGGCACCCTGCAACAAGCTAGGTGCGCTCGATGATGACATGCGTGGCCTTCGGCGTCGCGACCTGCTCGCTGCAGCGATAGCCGAGCTTGGGCATGTCGATGCCGGCAAAAAGGCTCTCGCCGGCGCCTAGCAGGACCGGTGAGATCGCCAGATGCATTTCGTCGATGAGCTTTTCCTTGAGATATTGCCGGATCGTAGAAACGCCACCGCCCAGCCGTACATCCTTGCCGTCAGCCACTGCTTTCGCCTTTTGCAGCGCTGAGTGGATGCCGTCGGTCACGAAATAGAAAGTCGTGCCGCCCTCCATGACAATGGGATCACGCGCATGGTGCGTGAGCACGAAGACCGGCACGTGGTAGGGTGGGTTGTCACCCCACCAGCCTTTCCAGCTGTCATCCGGCCATTCGCCGCGGATCGGCCCAAACATGTTGCGGCCGAGGATCCATGCGCCGACATTTTCGAAGCTGCGTGCTGCGAACGCCTCGTCAGTGTCCGTGGTCCCGCCATCCTTGCCGAGGACCATCTTGCGGAAGGTGCGGGTGCCGAACATCCATTCGTGCAGGGCTTCCCCGCCAACACCCAGCGGGTTCTTCAGGTCTTGGTCGGGACCGGCGCCGAAGCCGTCGATCGACAAGGTGAAAGCGCTGACGCGAAGCTTGGACATGGGAGCCTCCTTGATAACCAATTGTGACATGCAAGCAGTTATCGGGGTAGCTTAACTGATTGCATTTTGCAAGCGGTATTTTGCCGGCGGGGCAATCGCTTCCAAATCATGTTGGAATAACCAATCTCAATGTCGGCGCCGCCCGTCATCCGCCTGCCGGCAGCTTCTCCCTGTATAGTGACGGGGAGAAGGGGCTGGCCGCAACGTCGATGTTTTTTGCAACGCTGGAGATTGGTGAAATCTTTTACGAACGCGTCTTTCTCCCTGCCACTTTACGGGGAGAAATGCCCGGCAGGGCAACGAGGGGCAGCGTAAACTTGAAGCGATGTCCTGCGGCGTTCCATGTCGCGCTTTGGACGGACGAACACTATTCGATGTAGACGCTACAAAGGCGCATCACCCCTTGAGCATCGCCGCCACTTCCGGCGCGAAGTAGGTCAGGATGCCGTCGCAGCCGGCGCGCTTGAAGGCGAGCAGCGATTCCAGCATCGCCTTTTCGCCGTCGATCCAGCCATTGGCAGCGGCGGCCTTGATCATCGAATATTCGCCCGAGACCTGATAGGCAAAGGTCGGCATCTGCAACTCGACTTTCAGCCGGCGGATGATGTCGAGATAGGGCAGGCCGGGCTTGACCATCAGCATGTCGGCGCCCTCGGCCAGATCCTGCTCGGCCTCGCGCACCGCTTCGTCGGAATTGGCGTGATCGATATAATAGGTCTTCTTGTCGCCCTTGAGCAGGCCGGCGGTGCCGACCGCCTCACGGTAGGGGCCGTAAAAAGCGGATGCGAACTTGGTCGCATAGGACATGATCGCCACATCCTGAAATCCATTGGCGTCGAGCGCATCGCGGATGGCACCGATCCGGCCGTCCATCATGTCCGAGGGGGCAATGATGTCGGCCCCCGCCGCCGCCTGGATGACGGCCGCCGCCGTCACTTGCTCCACCGTTTCATCATTGACGATAATGCCCTCGCGCAAGATGCCGTCATGGCCATGCGAGGTGAACGGGTCAAGCGCCGCGTCGGTGATGATGCCGATCTCCGGCACCGCCCGCTTGATGGCGCGGGTGGCGCGGTTGATGATGTTTTCCGGATCGAGGATGTGCGAACCGGTCTGATCGCGCAGGCCGAGCTCCACATTGGGGAAAGTGGCGATCGCCGGAATGCCAAGCTTGGCCGCGCGCTCAGCCTCCTTGACGGCGAGGTCGAGCGACAGGCGGAACACGCCGGGCATGGCGGCGATCGGTTCGCGCACTTGTCTGCCGTCGACGACGAAGATCGGCCAAATCAGATCGTCGACCGAGAGCCGGTTCTCCTGGACAAGGCGGCGCGACCAATCGGCCTTGCGCATGCGCCGCAGACGCCGGCTGCCGGTGATCTCGTCGACGCTGCGCGCGCCGGCAGGCTTTGCAGGGGTGAATTTGTTCATCGCAAAAACTCCGGATCGGGCGGCTTTTACCACGAGCCTCCGCTGCTGACCAATGCGACACGATTGTGCCAGGGTCCTGTCGGGCGCTATTCTGGTTGGCCATTGCCCGACAGGATCTGCGCAGCACCCCGCATGGCGACGCGGAATGCCTCGTCGAAGCTGACGCCGCGCACTTGCCAATTGTAGCTCTTGCCATTCAAGGCAAGCCGCCAGTCGGCTATCCAGCCCAGTTCCTTGTCGCTCCAGACGATACTGCCGGCGAGCGCCTGGTCGGCTCCGGCCTTCCTGGCAAGCTGGTCCAGCGTCGTGATATCGGCATGGCGCAGGGCCTGGTCGTCAAGCTTCGAGGCCGACAGCAGTGACGCTTCGGGAAACACAATCGGCATGACCAGCGGACCGGTGGCATTGACGAAGGATTCGCGCATCGCCGCCCCGCGCTCATCGTCGGCGGTCAGCACGAACTGCCTTGTGCCTTGCTCCGCCGCCAGGAAAATTGCCAGGCGTGGCCGCTCGCCAAGCCATGGTTTGCTGCCAAGCGCGGCAAGCACCGGATCGATAACGTCAGGCCTGTACAGACAAGTGAGATCATGCGGCCGGTCATGGGTGCCTTGTTCGTCATGGATTGGAATGCCTTCGAGACGGTCGCGATAGCGGAATTCGGCAACGAAGCTGCCGGCCTTGTCGCGCAGCGCCGCCATCTCAGTTCTCTTCGGCAGCCGCTGATCGCCGGACACACGAACCAGCACCGCATCGAGGCAGGCCTTGAAGCCGATCTGCCTGTTGACCTCGCCCTGGCCGGTGACGATGGTCTGCGATTGATAGAGCTCGTCGACGGTTTCGGCCGATACGGGAGGAGTGTTCGCAGCGATCAGGCCGACCACCATAACAGCAAGGCGCGGCAACCAAGGCATGGTTCAACCTTCCGGTTCAAAGCGCCAGCATTAGCACTGGGTGACGCCGACGACCATGCAGCGGATTGGCCGCCGCCATTGACGCGGCCATGCGCCACGCTTTAGCACTTCACTCCCGGCGGGCGCGGGGAGGGATTCTCTGGCGATGGATTTTGGCGGAGGCGACGAGATTCGCTTCGAAAGATTGGGCAGGGCTGGCGTCGTCACGCTGACGCGGCCGCAGGCGCTCAATGCCGTAACCCACCGCATGGTCAAGGCGCTGGACAAGGCGCTGCGCAGTTGGGAGCGCGACGACGGCGTCGACGTTGTCGTCGTCAAGGCCGAGGGCAGGGCATTTTCGGCGGGCGGCGACATCCTCCACATCTACGAAGCCGGCCGCGCAGGAAGGCCTCCGGTCGATTTCTTCGCCGATGAATACCGGCTGAACGCCCGCATCGCCCGCTTCAAGAAACCCTATGTCGCGGTGATCGACGGCATCGTCATGGGCGGCGGCGTAGGTATCTCCTTCCATGGTTCGCAGCGAGTGCTGACCGAGAACGCCCAGTTTGCCATGCCCGAGGTCGGCATCGGCTTTTTCCCGGATGTCGGCGCCAGCCATCTGTTGCCGGATCTCGGCGGCAGCTTCGGCATGTATCTGGCGCTGACCGGCAACCGCATCCGCTATGGCGATGCTTTGTGGTCGGGCCTCGCCACCCATACGATCAAGGCGGAGGACCAGGCCGGCTTCCTCGACCGTCTGGCGGAAAGCGGCGACCCGGAATCGGTGCTGCGCGGCTGCTTCGTCCCGGCCAGGCGCGAGACCGACAGCCCGACGCTGGAAGCCATCGCCCGGCATTTCGCGCAGCCGTCGCTGGCCGATATCGTCGCCAGTCTGGAGCGGGCAGCCGCTGCCGACGAGTTCGCGGCGAAGACGCTGGCCACCATCCGCACACGTTCACCGACCAGCCTGCATGTTGCATGGCGCCAGATTAGCGCCGGGCAGACGTTGTCGATGGACGAGTGCATGAAAATGGAGTTCCGTATCCTCAACCGCATGCTTGCCGGGCACGACTTCTATGAAGGTATCCGCGCCGCCATCATCGATAAAGGCTCGACGCCGCAATGGCGGCCGGCAGGTATCGATGACGTCAGCGCCGCCAACGTCGACGCCTATTTCGCACCGCTCGGCGAACGGGAACTGAAGCTGTGAGCGAGGTCGCCTCGAGACGCGTGGTGCTGCAGCCCTCGACGATCGAGGTCATCTTCGCCTGGTTCCAGCGCGTCATCGCCGGCTACTGTCTGCTGTTCGGCATCTTGTACTGGATCCGGCTGATCGGCTTTTACCCCGGCCCGTTGTGGCGCTTCGACCTGATGCCGGTACACTGGCAGGTGGCGGCGGTGGTGCTGGCGGTGTTTTTTCCGTTCGCTGCCGCCGGCCTGTGGATGCTGGCGTCCTGGGGGCCGGTGATCTGGTTCATCTGCGCGGTGACCGAGTGCGTCATGTATGCTGGCTTCCCCGAGTTGTTCGGCCACCGGCCGCTGATCGTCGCCTCGCACCTTGCGGTGGCGCTGCTCTACATAGTGTTCCGCGTGGTGATCTGGATCCAGAAGCGGCAACCCCGGCGATAGCAATTCCGGCCAGGATCGTTGGCTAAATCTTTAGGTTAATTATCCTTGCTCGGGTGACCGTCCGTTAAGCCTCTTTCGAAACCCCTTACCGGTAAGCTCTTGTTAGCCTTGGCGTTTAAGTCGAATTTTATGAGTATTCGATAGTGTCGCGATCAAGGTGAAGAACAAAAAATCACCGGGCGACAAACGAGAGGCAAAGACAATGATCAATTCGCGTCCGGCGGCGAAGACCGCCAACGTATCCGATGACCGCCGCGAGGCGATCCGTTCGCTGTACATGGAATCGCTGCAGCTGGTCGAGCGGCTGCATCGCCGTCTGCTTGATGTGATCAAGGACGAATTCGACCGCAACGGTCGCTCCGACATCAACGCCATCCAGGCGCTGCTCCTGTTCAACATCGGCAATTCGGAGCTGACCGCCGGCGAACTGCGCTCGCGTGGCTACTATCTCGGCTCGAACGTCTCCTACAATCTGAAGAAGCTGGTCGATCTCGGCTTCATCAACCACCAGCGCTCGCGCATCGACCGCCGTTCGGTGCGGGTTTCGCTGACGCCGAAGGGCAATGAGGTGGCGGAAGTCGTCGCTGGCCTCTACGAGCGCCATGTCGGTTCGATCGAGCAGGTTGGCGGCATCAACACGGAAGAGTTCAAGCAGATGAACCGCGCCCTGCAGCGCCTGGATCGGTTCTGGAACGATACCATCGCCTACCGGATGTAATCGCATCCGCCGCATCTAGATCTGAAGCTGGACTACGGAAGTGCTGCCGCGGAGTGGACCAAAGGCCGGTGCCGAAAAGCACCGGTCTTGCCGTTTCGTCAGGCCGGCCGATCCAAATTCGAGCAACAGCCACGTTGCCGCCATATTCCAATGGAACCGAAGATGCGGGTGATGCTGGGGCCAAAGCCGTGCATTTGTCCTGTGCTCAAGTCACTTCCCATGTGGTTTTACACCGAAGTGATGCGGGCCATGGTTGGCTAATTGTTAAGAAGCCAACTCTAGAGTGCGGGCGAGACCGCCCGGTGGGTTGAATTGTAGCAAGAATGTCTGGAACGTCCATGAGAACCAGCCGCCGTTTCTTCCTTTCAGGAGCCTCTGCGCTCGCAGCCGCAATGGTCGCCGGCCGCGCCAGTGCGCAGGATGTGATCGGGGATATCCTGAAATCCTCGGCGCGCGGCAATTGGGACGACCAATTCGATGCGCGTGCCAGCGAAGGCGGCAAGGTTGCCTCGACGCTGCCGATCTTCAGCCTGCAGACGGTGTCCTTCACCGAGCAGGCGATCATGCAGTATCAGAATATCGTCGCGCAAGGCGGCTGGGAACAGGTTCCAGACACCAAGAAGCTGCAGCTTGGCGTCGAGGATCCCGATGTGGTGCCGCTGCGCAGGCGCTTGATGATATCGGGCGATCTGGCGCAGAGCGCCGGGCTCTCGGAAGCGTTCGATTCTTACGTCGACTCGGCGCTCAAGCGCTTCCAGTTGCGTCACGGCTTGCCGGCCGACGGAACCACGGGCAAATATACTTTCGCGGCAATGAACGTGTCGGCGCCGGTTCGGCTTGGTCAGCTCCAGACCAATCTGCAACGGCTGCGTGAGCGGGCCGGCACGCTTGGCAACCGCTATGTTCTGGTCGACATCCCGGCGGCGCAGATCGAGGCTGTCGAGAACGACCGCGTTGTGCTGCGCCACACCGCAATCGTCGGCAAGATCGATCGCCAGACGCCGATCGTCAATTCCAAGATCAACGAAATCATCGTCAATCCGTACTGGAACGCGCCGGTCTCGATCGTGCGCAAGGATATCATTCCGTTGATGCGGAAGGACCCCAACTATCTCAAGGATAGCCATATCCGCCTGTTTGCGCCGGACGGCAGCGAGGTCGACCCAATGACGGTCGACTGGTCGACCGATGATGCCGCCAAATACCGCTTCCGCCAGGATCCCGGTTCCGGCAACGCGATGGCCTCAGTCAAGATCAATTTTCCCAGCCCGGACGGCGTCTACATGCACGACACGCCGCAGCAGAGCCTGTTCGGCAAGCTGATGCGCTTCGATTCCTCTGGCTGCGTGCGGGTTCAGAACGTGCGCGACCTCGTCACCTGGATTCTGCGCGACACACCGGGCTGGGATCGCCAGCATTTCGAGGCGGCGATCAAGACCGGGGAGAACACGCCGGTGCAGGTCACCAATCCGGTGCCGGTTTATTTTCTCTACGTCTCGGCCTGGTCGACAGGGCCGGGCGTGGTCCAGTTCCGTGACGACATTTACGGCCTCGACGGGGCCAACGAGCTGCAGATCACATCCGCGCTCTAAACAGCTGAGTTCATTTGCAAAAAGGCCGCCGGAAGGGCGGCCTTTTTCGTTGCCGGGGTCTTTCGCGGCAAGCTTTGCTGGACTGATTGCCGGCAAAGAACGCGCGGCGCTGTAGTCGGAAATCGCATCATGCATGTCGCAATGTTCATTCTGGTCGTGCTCATCTTCGTCGCCGTTTCGGGCGCGCTGGTCCGGCTGGTGCGGGTGCCGCTGCCGGTACTGCAGATCGCCATCGGCGCGGCACTGGCTTGGCCGGTGCGCGGAATGCATGTCGAGATCGATCCCGAGCTGTTCCTGCTGGTGTTCATCCCGCCGCTGCTGTTCAGCGACGCCTATGGTGCGCCCAAGCGCGAACTGATCGCGCTGCGCGGGCCGATCCTCGACCTCGCCATCGGGCTGGTCTTCTTCACCATTGTCGGCTTCGGCTACGCTTTGCACTGGCTTGTCCCGAGCATCCCGCTCGTCGTCGCTTTCGCACTTGCTGCGGTGCTGTCCCCGACGGATGCGGTGGCCGTCTCCTCGATCGTCGACAAGAGCCTGGTCCCGGCCCGGCTGATGCACATCCTGGAGGGCGAGGCGCTGCTCAACGATGCGTCGGGCCTCGTGATGTTCCGCTTTGCGGTGGCAGCTGCCTTGACCGGCAGCTTCTCCTTCGTCGCGGCATCCGTGACTTTCCTCTATGCCGTCGCTGCCGGCATCCTGGCCGGCGTGGCTGCCTTGTTCGTCGCCGCCAAGGTGCTGCAATTGCTGAACCGTATCGGCGGCGTGCCGTCCGAGGCGCAGGTGCTGGTCATGGTCCTGCTGCCGTTCATCGCCTATCTCGGCGCCGAGAATGTCGGCGCCTCGGGCATTCTGGCGGCGGTCACGGCCGGAGTGCTCACCGGCGGCTCCGGGATTTTCCGCTTTCTCGGCGTCTCGGCGCGCATACAGACCGTATCGCTGTGGACGACGCTATCCTTCGTCTTCAACGGCGCGCTGTTCATCCTGCTCGGGTTGCAGCTTCCCGACATCATCGGCAACGTGCCGCCTGAGCTCGGCAGCCGCTATCCGGTCATCCAGCCAATCGCCACGGTGGTCGCGCTGACACTATGCCTGATCGGGCTGCGCTTCCTGTGGATCTGGGTCGGCGACATCGCGACGCGCGTCTCGGCGCGATTACGCGAGCAGAAGGCCGAGCCGTTCGGGCTGCGCGTCCGGATCGCCGGCTCTGTTGCCGGCGTGCGCGGCGCCATCACGCTGGCCGGCATCCTGTCGCTGCCGCTCACCATGCCGAATGGTTCGCCCTTTCCGGCGCGCGACGTCGTGATCTTCCTCGCCGCAGGCGTCATCATCTGCTCATTGTTCATTGCCAGCCTTGCCTTGCCCAAGGTGGCACGAGGGCTGGTCGAGCCGGGCGAGGATCCTGGCGCTGCCGAGGAGCGTTTTGCGCGCGTGGGCGCGGCCAAGGCCGCCATCGCCCGCATCGAGAGCATGGCCGGCGCGACCGACAGCGATGAAGGGGAAACACCCGGCGCCCGGCTTGCCGCCGCCGACAGCATCGTCGCCGGCTACCGTCGCCGCATCGCTGCCTCCGACGAGGCCGACGAGGCGCGCGCCGAGGCCCGCGAGGCCGGACGGCTGGAGCTCGAATTGAGGCTGGCGGGCATTGAGGCCGAACGCGCAGCGGTTCGCGCAATGTTTCGCAGCGGCCAGATTAACGACCATACGATGCAGGCGCTGTTCACCGAGATCACGCTCACCGAGGCCCTGCTGAAGGGCCGGCAGGCAAGGAAATAGAGGCTGCCAGTCCCTCTGGCGCAATCCGGCCAGCAAATTTCGCGCTGCAAACGTGGCGGGCCGAAAGCAACTGTGTTAATGGCGCGACAGACCCCGAACCTTGAGGATTTCAGCCCATGGCAACAGCAGCGGCAGTGTCGAACAAATTCGAATCCTTTTTCGAAACCACGCTTGCCGATGCCGACCCTGAGATTTTCGGCGCAATCCGCAACGAACTCGGCCGCCAGCGCCACGAGATCGAGCTGATTGCCTCGGAAAATATCGTCTCGCGTGCCGTGCTCGAGGCACAGGGATCGATCATGACCAACAAATATGCCGAGGGCTATCCGGGCAAGCGCTACTATGGCGGCTGCCAATTCGTCGATGTCGCCGAGGAACTGGCCATCGAACGCGCGAAAAAGCTGTTCGGCTGCAACTTCGCCAACGTCCAGCCGAATTCCGGTAGCCAGATGAACCAGGCGGTGTTCCTGGCGTTGCTGCAGCCCGGCGACACCTTCATGGGCCTCGACCTCAATTCCGGCGGACACCTGACACATGGCTCGCCGGTCAATATGAGCGGCAAATGGTTCAAGGTCGTCTCCTATGGCGTACGCCGGGACGATCATCTGCTCGACATGGATGCGATCGAGAAGACCGCCCATGAGACCAGGCCGAAATTGATCCTGGCCGGCGGCACAGCCTATTCACGTGTCTGGGACTGGAAGCGTTTTCGCGAGATCGCCGATTCGATCGGTGCCTATCTGATGGTCGACATGGCCCACATCGCCGGCCTGGTCGCCGGCGGCATGCATCCGTCGCCGCTGCCGCATGCCCATGTGGTCACCACCACGACGCACAAATCGCTGCGCGGGCCGCGCGGCGGCATGATCCTTTGCAACGACGAGGATATTGCCAAGAAGATGAATTCGGCCGTCTTCCCCGGCCTGCAGGGTGGACCGCTGATGCATGTGATCGCCGCCAAGGCGGTGGCTCTGGGCGAGGCGCTGAAGCCGAGCTTCAAGATCTATGCGGAGAGCGTCGTCGCCAATGCCAAGGCGCTGGCCTCCAGTCTGCAGGAAACCGGTCTCGACATCGTCTCCGGCGGCACCGACAACCATCTGATGTTGGTCGACCTGCGTCCCAAGAACGCAACCGGCAAGCGCGCCGAGGCTGCCCTTGGCCGCGCCAACATCACCTGCAACAAGAACGGCATCCCCTTCGATCCGGAAAAGCCTTTCGTGACATCGGGCGTTCGGCTCGGCACGCCGGCCGGCACCACGCGCGGCTTCGGTCAGGCCGAGTTCCGCGAGATCGGCAAGCTGATCGCCGAAGTGCTGGATGGACTGAAGGTCGCCAATTCCGACGAAGGCAACGCGGCCGTCGAGGCAACCGTGAAGGCCAAGGTGGCGGCATTGACGGATCGTTTTCCGCTTTACCCGTATCTTGGTTGACGCAGGGCGCCAGCCCCCAACTGTGACGGCGCCGATCAACTGGCCACGGCTGCATCTCGGAGACGTTTGATGATGATGCGAATTTTCCGTTTCACCAGTGTTGGCGCTGCCTTGCTCACCTTAGCGACCTCTCAGCTACTCGGCGCGGCCTTGGCGCAGACCGAGCCGACGCCGGCAGCACCCAAGACAGAGACTTTTGGCAGGTGGTCCACCACGGTGGACGAGGTCAACACCGGTGAGGACGTGCGCAAGACCTGCGCCGCCTCGACGGTCTTTTTCGACGCTAACGGCACCAGTGGCACCCTCACGCTGGCCATCTCGAATGGCGACGTACTGCCACCCGAGGGCTATCCGAGCCTCATCATCGCCGTGAGAAACAGTGACTTGCCCAAGGGGGACAACATCCCGGCGGTGTTCCGCGACGTCAACGACAAGATCAAGGCTGGCTTTCATATTATCGCCGACGGACAGTGGATGATGGACAACAAACCCGAGACCACGGTTGCCATACTGCGTGACATGCGCCGTACCAGCGCCCTCGATGTCAGCTTCGCCGACAAGCCGGTCGCGACGATATCGATGGACGGCTTCACCAAGGCCTATCGCTATCTCGGCACGTCCTGCGGCTTCCCGACCGGCGACGTCGCTCCCTGATTGGCGTATTGCCGTCCAACTAATTGCCGCTCTCGCAATTTTCCTCGTGCCTCGCTATCTCTGAGACGCGATCGGTCATCGGCCATACTTTGCCATCGTGGCAAAAACCTCTAAGCCGTTCGCACTACGAGAATCGCGAACCGAAGGCTCTCCATGCGCTGTCCCTACTGTCAGTCCGAAGATACGCAGGTGAAGGATTCGCGCCCTGCCGAAGACGGTGCAGCGATCCGCAGGCGGCGCGTCTGCCCGGATTGCGGCGGCCGCTTCACCACTTTCGAGCGCGTCCAATTGCGCGATCTCGTCGTGGTGAAGAAGTCTGGACGCAAGGTGCCGTTCGACCGCGACAAGTTGCTGCGCTCTGTCGAGATCGCGGTACGCAAGCGCAATGTCGACCCGGAACGTATCGATCGGGCGGTGACCGGCATCGTGCGCCAGCTCGAAAGCTCGGGCGAGACCGAGGTGGCCTCGGGGGAAGTCGGCCGGCTGGTCATGGAGGCGCTTAAGTCGCTCGATGATGTCGCCTATGTGCGCTTTGCCTCCGTCTACCGCAATTTCCGCGAGGCCAAGGATTTCCACGACGTGTTGGGCGAACTCAAAGGCGACGAGCTCAAAGCCGACGAGCTCAGGGGCGAAGAGCTGAAGAGCGAAGAGGACGCCAGCTGAGCATGGCAGGGTCCGGACGCCGCACGGCTGAACAAGAGGTCCTCGATCGCCGCTATATGGCGGCAGCCCTCAGGCTGTCGCGCAAGAATGCCGGGCGGACCTCGACCAACCCTTCCGTCGGCACGCTGATCGTGCGCGATGACGGCGACGGGCCGATGATCGTCGGCAGCGGCGTCACCGCCGTCGGCGGCCGGCCGCATGCCGAGACCGAGGCTTTGGCAGAGGCCGGCGAACTGGCGCGCGGCGCCACCGCCTATGCAACGCTGGAGCCCTGCGCCCATCACGGCCGCACGCCGCCTTGCGCCAATGCGCTGGTCAGTGCCGGCGTGGCGCGTGTGGTCGGCGCTGCCAGCGATCCTGACCCGCGTGTTTCCGGCAAGGGCTATGCAATCTTGCGTGCCGCCGGCGTCGAAGTGGTGGAAAAAGTGTTGGCGGCCGAGGCTGCGGAGCAGATGGCCGGCTATTTAATTCGATCTCTGAAAAAACGCCCGGAAGTGATCCTGAAACTTGCGCTTTCGAGCGACAACAAGATCGGCGTGAAAGGCGAGGGACAGCTCTCCATCACCGGCGATATCGCCCGACGCGAAGTCTATCTGATGCGCGCCGAAGCCGATGGCATATTGATCGGCATCGGCACGGCACTGGAGGACGATCCGGCGCTGACGGTTCGGCTTCCGGGACTGGAGAGCCGTTCGCCGGCGCGCATCGTACTCGACCGTCAGATCAGGCTACCCGAGACTTCGAAACTGGTCGCCGGCGTCGACCGTGTGCCGCTCTATGTCGCTGCCTGCGCCGAGGCCGATCCGCACCGGCGCGCCGCGCTCGAACGTGCCGGCGTTCGCTTCATCGGTACTGAGACCTATGAAGGCGATATCGCGCTGCCGGAACTGTTCGAGGATCTGGCGGCGCTCGGCATGGCAAGCGTCCTGGTCGAGGGCGGCGCGAG
Organism: Mesorhizobium sp. M0601; assembly: GCF_040320845.1. NCBI lineage: Bacteria > Pseudomonadati > Pseudomonadota > Alphaproteobacteria > Hyphomicrobiales > Phyllobacteriaceae > Mesorhizobium > Mesorhizobium sp. M0601. The sequence continues at coordinate 153,740 of NZ_JAMYQK010000004.1, read as the reverse complement.
GGTGGCCAAGGCGTTCCTCGACGAACAACTGGTCGATCGTATCGTGCTGTTTCAGGGGCCGGACGCGATCGGCGAGGGCGGCATTGTATCGCCGATCGATGCCAACAATATCCCGCCGGGATTTCGCAAATTGCGCAACATGCGTTTCGGCGAAGATACATATGCGGAATGGATAAGAGACATCTAGGACCGACCTGATGTTCACGGGGCCAAACTAATGTTCACTGGAATCGTCACCGATGTCGGCACCGTCGCTGCCGTGAAGCCGCTCAGGGAAGGCGTCGGTTTGCGTATCGACACCGCTTACGATCCGCAGACCATTGCCATCGGTGCCTCGATTTCCTGTGGCGGCGTCTGCCTGACGGTGACGGGATTGCCGGAAGACGGCGCCAACGCACGCTGGTTCGAGGTCGAGGCCTGGGAAGAAGCACTCAGGCTGACGACCGCGATGGGCTGGAAATCCGGCACGCGCATCAACCTGGAGCGGGCGCTGAAGATCGGCGACGAGCTTGGCGGCCATATCGTTTCAGGCCATGTAGACGGCATGGCCGAGATCGTGGGGCGCAAGGAGGAAGGCGACGCCGTTCGCTTCACCCTGGATGCACCGCGAGAGCTGGCCAAATTCATCGCGCCCAAGGGCTCCGTCGCACTCGACGGCACTTCGCTGACCGTCAACAAGGTCGAAGGCAGCCGCTTCGACGTGCTGTTGATCCACCACTCACTGACGGTCACCACCTGGGGCGAACGCCAGGTCGGCGATCGCGTCAATCTCGAGATCGACACCATGGCCCGCTATGCGGCGCGACTGGTGGAGGCGGCTAAAGAGGGGCTTTGAGGCGCTCGTCCATAAAGCCCATTCCCTGGTGCGACCGCCGCCGAGTTGGCCTTGAAAGTTCCTTCGGCAATCTTCCGCTTGCGATCAAACCGGCTTCGGCCTAAGTCACCGGCGATCCCCGGAGACATCTATGGCAGGCACATCCCAACACGGCAAAGCGTTCATCCGTCCGAAGAAGAAGGCCCACCTTCTTGTCATCGAGGCGCGCTTTCACGACGACCTTGCCGACGCGTTGCTCGAAGGCGCGACAAAGGCCCTCGAGGAAGCGGGCGCGACATACGATGTCGTCACCGTTCCGGGCTCGCTCGAAATCCCGGCGGTGATTTCCTTCGCGCTCGACGGTGCCTCCGAAGGCGGGACGAACTATGACGGCTTCGTCGCCCTCGGCACGGTGGTCCGCGGCGACACCTATCATTTCGATATCGTCGCCAATGAATCCAGCCGTGCCCTGATGGACCTGTCCGTGCAGGATGCGGTCTGCATCGGCAACGGCATCCTGACCACCGAAAACGACGAACAGGCCTGGACACGCGCCAGGCGTTCGGAAGGCGACAAGGGCGGCTTTGCGGCGCGTGCGGCGCTGACCATGATCGCTCTAAAGGAACAGCTGGGAGCGCCCTCGTGAGCGAACCCGCTTCGCCCGGCCAGCCCACGGTGCGCCACGCCAACAAGCGCGGTGCTGCCCGTCTGGCCGCCGTGCAGGCGCTCTACCAGATGGATGTCGCCGGCAGCGGCGTCTTCGAGATCACCGCCGAGTACGAGGCGTTCAGGCTCGGCAAGGAGGTCGATGGCGCGCTCTATCGCGAGGCCGATGCGCAATGGTTTCGCGCCATTCTTGCCGGCGTTGTCGAGCACCAGAAGACCATCGATCCAGTCATCCGACAGGCGCTGACCGAGGACTGGCCTCTGTCGAGGCTCGATTCCACATTGCGCGCCATATTGCGCGCCGGCGTCTACGAGCTGATGCAGCGCGAGGACGTGCCGGTGGCGGTTATCGTCTCCGAATATGTCGACATCGCCAAGGCATTTTACGAGGAAGACGAGCCGAAACTGGTCAATGCGGTGCTTGATCGCGTGTCGCGCCGGGTGCGTGGCGAGGGCCGCGGCAAGGACGCCTCATGACTGCTATCGTCGCCGTTGGGGCGGGCAAGGAAGCGCGTCGCACCGCCTTCATCCTCGCAGCCTCGCAGGCGATCATCGGCTCGGCCGCACCCATCGCCATTTCCATGGGCGGATTGGCGGGGCAGTACCTGCTCGATGCTGACAAGTCGCTGGCAACCGCGCCGATCACCGGTTTCAATGTCGGCGTGGCGCTCGGTTCCTTGCCGGCCGCGGCGATCATCCGCCGGCTCGGCCAGCGCGACGGCTTCATGACCGGCACAGCGGTCACGGCGCTTGGCGGGCTGGTCGCCACGCTGGCGCTGTTTCATGCCAGCTTCTGGCTATTCGCTTTCGGCTTGGCCGTGATCGGCATCGGGGGCGCCTTCGTCCAGCAGTTCCGGTTTGCCGCCGCCGACAATGCGCCGCCTGAATTCAAGGCGCGCGCCATCTCCTTCGTGCTGGCCGGCGGCATCGTCACCGCCATCCTTGGACCGCAGATCGTCATCTTCACCGGCGACCTGTTCTCGCCGGTGAAGTTTGCCGGCTCGTTTGCGTCCATCCTGGTGCTGGCGGCGGTCGGCGCCGCCATTCTCTCTTTGTTGCGCATCCCGGCCAAGGCAACCGACAAGGTGGAAATCGCCGACAGCGACGCCCGGCCGCTCTCGGAAATCGTCACCAGGCCGCGCTTCGTCGCAGCGCTGTTTTGCGCCGTCGGCAGCTACGCGCTGATGAGCTTCGTCATGACGGGCGCGCCGCTGGCCATGGTCGGCTGCGGCCTTTCGACCGACGACGCCACGCTCGGCATTTCCTGGCATGTGATGGCGATGTTCGCGCCGAGCTTCTTCACGGGGTCGCTGATCTATCGCTTCGGCGCTGAGCGGATCCTGGCCATCGGCCTGGTGCTGCTGATTGGCTGCGCCACAGTGGCGCTGTCAGGGTTGGCACTGTGGCAGTTCTGGACGGCGCTGATCCTGCTCGGCCTTGGCTGGAACTTCAGCTTCATCGGTGCCACCGCCATGGTGGCCGACAGCTACCAGTCATCCGAAAAAGGCAAGGTCCAGGGGTTTCACGATTTCGTCCTGTTCGGCTCCGTCGCCTTCGCCTCGCTGATGTCGGGGGCGGTCTACAATGCCTGGGGCTGGGAGATGTTGAACTGGATGATTTTCCCGGTCGTCGTGCTGTGCTTCGTGGCACTGGGCGTGTTGAAGATGAGGGGCTTGCGCGCGGCCAGCTGACGTCACGCTGTCGGGACGAGGCAACGGCGGAGTCACTCGCATCCGAACAAAATTATTGCGCCCATCCCCTTTCTTATGAAACCGTGTACCCCGACGGGGCATCGAAGCCATGCTCATCTGCGGCAGCCGTATTTCGGTTCACAGCAAGGGATTTGTGAGATGTTTTCAATCAAGGTTCTGGCCGGCGCTGTACTGGCGCTCGGAGTTGCGTTGGCCTCGGCGAGTGCCCAGGTGGTGGTGTCGTCGAAGATCGACACCGAGGGCGGCGTGCTCGGCAATATCATCCAACTGGTGCTGAACGCCAACGATATCCAGACCACCGACCGCATCCAACTCGGCGGCACACCTGTGGTGCGCAAGGCGATTACAGCCGGCGAGATAGACATCTATCCGGAATACACCGGCAACGCCGCCTTCTTCTTCGAGAAGGCCGACGATCCGGTGTGGAAAGACGCCGCCAAGGCCTACGAGACTGCCAAGAAGCTCGACTACGACGCCAACAAGATCGTCTGGCTGTCACCGTCACCGGCGAACAATACTTGGGCGATCGCCCTGCGCAAGGAGGTCGCCGATACCAATAAGCTCGTCACCCTTTCCGACTTCGGCAAATATGTCTCGGGCGGCGGCAAGGTGGTGCTGGCCGCCTCCGCCGAGTTCGTCAATTCGGCGGCCGCGCTGCCCGCTTTCCAGAAGACCTATGGCTTCACGCTGAAGCCGGACCAGTTGATCACGTTGTCGGGCGGCGACACGGCGGCGACAATTGCCGCCGCAGCCAACCAGACCAACGGCGCCAACGCCGCCATGGTCTATGGCACCGACGGCGGCATCGCGCCCTCCGGCCTCGTCGTGCTTGAGGACGACAAGGGTGTGCAGCCGGTCTACCAGCCGGCGCCGATCATCCGCGAGGCGGTGCTGAAGGAGCATCCGGAGATCGAGACGCTGCTGAAGCCGGTGTTCGCCAAGCTCGATCTCGTCACGTTGCAGGAGTTGAATGGTCGCGTGCAGGTTGGCGGCGAGCCGGTCAAGGGCGTCGCCGAGGACTTTTTGAAAAAGAACGGCTTCCTGAAGTAAGGCGATTCCGGCGCTCCGCTTTCGAGGTGCGCCGGATCGGCCGATGGGGGAGGGCGTGCGCATCCGGTTCGACAAGCTCGGCGTGGTCATCGCGGCGATATCGGCCTATGCGGCTTTTGCGGCGCCATTCGCCACCTTCCGCGCCAATCGCATCGTACCCGGCGAGGCGCGCTCGATCCTCGAATCTTTGCCTGCGACGGTCGGTCCGCTGTTGATGGCGATTGTCGTCGCAGCGGCGCTCATTGCGCTGCTGAAAACACCGCTTGCTCTGCGCCTCGCCGCCAGTGTGGTTGCGCTTGCAGCGCTGGCGCTGCTGATCGGCGTCGCCGGCAGTTTCCTGACACCCGCCGGCAACACCTTCGCCCGTATCTCGCCGGCTTCGGGCTTTTGGCTGCTTATCTTCGCCTTCACGCTTCTGCTCGCCGACGTGCTTACGCGGCTGAACCTGTCGCCGCAGGCACGCATCGGCGTGCTTGTTGTCGCCGCCGCGGCGATCGGGCTGCTGCTCGTCTCGGGAAGCTGGAACAGCCTGTCGATCCTCAAGGAATATTTCAATCGCGCTGACAGTTTTTGGGCGGAAGGCTCCAAGCACGTGACGCTGGCGCTGGGTTCGCTGGCGGCTGCGGTGATTATCGGCCTGCCGCTCGGCATCCTCTGCCATCGCGTCGAGAAATTGCGGGCCGGCGTGCTCAACGTGCTGAACATCATCCAGACCATTCCTTCGATCGCGCTGTTCGGCCTCTTGATCGCACCACTCGGCTGGGTCGCTTCGCATGTGCCGGGTGCTGCCGCGCTCGGCATTCGCGGCATCGGCACAGCGCCGGCTTTCGTCGCTTTGTTCCTCTATTCACTGCTGCCGGTAGTGGCCAACACCGTGGTCGGCCTTGCCGGTGTGCCGCGTGCCGCCAACGACGCAGCGCGCGGCATGGGCATGACCGACCGCCAGCGGCTGTTCGGCGTCGAGTTTCCGCTGGCTTTCCCGGTGATCCTCACCGGCATCCGCATCGTGCTGGTGCAGAATATCGGCCTCGCCACAATTGCCGCGTTGATCGGCGGCGGCGGCTTTGGCGTGTTCGTATTCCAAGGGGTCGGCCAGACGGCGATGGACCTGGTGCTGCTCGGTGCTGTTCCGACGGTGGTGCTGGCCTTCGCCGCTGCCATCATCCTCGATGCAGTGATCGAAATGAGCGCCAGCAAGCGCAGGGTTGAAACGGCATGATCGAGATCGAAGGCGTCACCAAGCGCTTCGGCGAGACGACAGTCGTCGACGACGTGTCGATAGTAATCGAGCCGCGCAGCATCGCCGTCATCGTCGGCACCTCCGGCTCCGGCAAGACGACGCTGCTTCGCATGATAAACCGGCTGGTCGAGCCGACATCGGGCGTGATCAAGCTCGACGGCGTCGACAACCGCTCGGTCCCGGATTATGAGCTGCGCCGCAGCATCGGCTATGCCATCCAGGGCCACGGGCTGTTTCCGCATCGCACGGTGGCGCAGAACATCGCCACTGTGCCGGTATTGCTCGGCTGGGACGCCAACCGCATCAAGGCCCGCGTCGACGAGCTGATGACGCTATACCAGCTCGACCCGCAAGCCTACGGGCCACGCTATCCGCATGAGCTTTCCGGCGGTCAGCAGCAGCGCGTCGGCGTCGCCCGGGCGCTTGCCGCGGAACCCAACGTGCTGTTGATGGATGAGCCCTTCGGCGCGCTCGATCCGATCATCCGCAACAAGGCGCAGGAGGATCTGCTGGCGATCCAGAAACGCTTCGGCACCACCATCATCCTCGTCACCCATGACATGGAAGAGGCCGTTCACATGGGCGACAAGATCGCGGTGATGGATGGCGGCAAAGTAGTGCAATATGCCGCGCCGGCCGAGATACTGGCGAAACCGGCCAGCGCGTTTGTCGAGACCCTGGTTGGCGCCAGTGAAAAACCGTTCCGGCTGTTGTCGCTTGGCCGGGTGCGCGACGCGGTGGAAAAAGGCACGGCCGAAGGCGAGGCGATCCCCGGTGACGCCAGCCAACGCGACGCGCTCGCCGAACTCCTGTGGTCGGGCCGCCCGGCACTTCCGGTGAAAGATACCGACGGCAAGCCGCTTGGCCGCGTCACTGTGGACGGGCTGGTTAAGCGCGCGGCGAGGCCGGCATGAAAGCCTGGCTTCCCTCGCTGCTCAGGCTTGCCCTGGTGGTGGTGCTTATTGCCTTCGTCACCAATCCCGGCTGGTTCGAACCGCTGCTGAAGCCGCTGACAGAGAACAACGCGCCGGTAATCTACAATCAGGGCAGCCTTTTGACGTTGACGCTGCTGCATCTGCGGACCGTGCTGATCGCGACCGTTGCCGCGACGGTCGTTGCGGTCGCGCTCGCCATTCTGGTCACCAGGCCAGCCGGCGCCGAATTCCTGCCGCTGTCGCGCAGCCTGGTCAATATCGGCCAGACCTTTCCGCCGGTTGCGGTGCTGGCGCTTGCCGTGCCGGCCGTCGGCTTCGGCGAAAAGCCGACGCTGATTGCGCTGTTTCTCTACGGACTGCTGCCGATCTTCGAGAATGCGCTGACCGGCCTGACGACGCTGCCGGCCAACGTAGTCGAGGCGGCGCGTGGCGCCGGCATGACCGGTTGGCAAAGACTGGTCAAGGTCGAGCTGCCGCTCAGCGCGCCGATCATTCTCGGTGGTATCCGGCTGTCGGTGGTGATCAGCCTCGCCACCGCGACCATCGGCTCGACGGTAGCGGCGAGGACACTGGGCGAGGTGATCATCGCAGGCCTGCTGTCCAACAACCTCGCCTTCATCCTGCAGGGTGGCCTGATCGTCGCCGCCCTTGCCGTGCTGATCTATGACGGGCTGTCAGCGGTCGAGCGCTACACGGCTCGGCGCATGGGACGCGAGGCCGAGTAACCTCTCGGGGCGAAGTTCGTTTCTTTCAGTGGCCCGTTGAACGCGCTGGATGATCGAGTGTCAGTTCCAGCGTTGTGCTCGTCTCGCCGGTGATCCAGCGGCGGCGGATGATGGCGAAATCGTGCTGTGTGTCGGCTCTAACCACAGAGACCAAGTCGCCCACCGCGCAATCACTGTCGAGATCGAGGGCCTCGACAGTCTCGGCAATGTCTTGCTTGCCGGCATAACGTCTCGCAATGACTGTGAGCACGATGATCACTGGCCCACCCGTTGCGCGATCTTCGGGACTCGGCGATTGATGAGTGCGATGCCCCGATCTTTCAGCAGGAGTTCTTGCCATGACCGCGCGTTTCTCCAAGATCGTCATGTGTTTGTGTCTGGCGGCTTTCGCCTTCCTCGTCGCCTTCGGCAACATCACCGATTACGGCTCAAACTTCGCCTTTGTCCAGCATGTGCTGAGCATGGACACGACCTTTCCCGGCAATGCACTGATGTACCGCTCGATCATCAACCCGTCGCTGTGGACGGCTGGCTACTGGCTGATCATCATTGGCGAGGCGCTGACCTGCCTGCTTTACCTAATCGCCGCCTGGCAACTCTGGCAGGCGCGCAACGCTAGCGGACATGCTTTCAACGATGCCAAGAAGTTCGCCATCATTGCCGCCACAATGGGCTTCCTCGTTTGGTATTTCGGCTTCATGGTCGTTGGCGGCGAGTGGTTCGCCATGTGGCAGTCTTCGACTTGGAATGGTCAGGAGGCGGCGTTCAAATTCTACATCACCATGCTGCTGGTGCTGGTCTTCGTCGTCCAGCCGGACGGCGACCCGCGTAAAGCCTGACCACTGTTCGCCGATTTCAACCGATCTAACCGGATGGCAGTGTCGACAGGCGCTGCCGTCCAGCCTTTTGGGCGAAACCCGGGATCTTTTGGGCGAAAGCCGGACAGGAACGGAACAATATCTTGACGTTCCGAGCCCTGTTTCGCATAAGCCGCTGCGAAGGGACGGATTCCGGTTGCGGAAAATTCGTCCCCTGTCTCAACGGCCCGGGGAGGGGTTCTTTTGGGCCACCAATCGAGGAAAATTCGGCAATGACCATAATTTCAGCTGTCATCGCCTGCGGTCTGCTTTCAGTCCTTTACGCCATCTGGGCGACACGTTCGGTCCTCGCGGCCGATCAGGGCAATGCACGCATGCAGGAAATTTCCGCGGCCATCCGCGAAGGCGCTCAGGCTTATCTGGCGCGCCAGTACACCACCATCGCCATCGTCGGCGTCGTGGTCCTGCTGCTTGCCTGGTGGCTGCTTTCGATCACCGCGGCCATCGGCTTCCTGATCGGCGCCGTTCTATCGGGTGCCGCTGGCTTCATCGGCATGCACGTCTCGGTGCGCGCTAATGTGCGTACCGCGCAGGCGGCTTCCAACAGCCTCGCTGCCGGTCTCGAGATCGCCTTCAAGTCGGGCGCCATCACTGGCATGCTGGTTGCTGGCCTGGCCCTGCTCGGCGTCTCGATCTACTACCTGATCCTGACCCAGTTCATGGGTCTGCAGCCAAACGATCGCGTCGTCATCGACTCGCTTGTTTCGCTCGGCTTCGGCGCCTCGCTGATCTCGATCTTCGCCCGTCTCGGCGGCGGCATCTTCACAAAAGGCGCCGACGTCGGCGGCGATCTTGTCGGCAAGGTTGAAGCCGGTATTCCCGAGGACGATCCACGCAATCCGGCCACCATTGCCGACAATGTCGGCGACAATGTCGGCGATTGCGCCGGCATGGCCGCCGACCTGTTCGAGACCTATGCGGTGACCGTGGTCGCCACCATGGTCCTCGCCGCCATCTTCTTCGGTGGCACCGACGTTCTCGGCGCGGCCATGCTCTATCCGCTGGCCATCTGCGGCGCCTGCATTCTCACCTCGATCGTCGGCACTTTCTTCGTCAAGCTCGGTTCCAGCGGCTCAATCATGGGTGCGCTCTACAAGGGCCTGATCGTCACCGGCCTGCTGTCAATTGTCGGCCTTGCCGTGGCCACCTCGGCATGCATCGGCTGGGGTGAGATCGGCACCGTCGCCGGCATGACCATCACCGGCACGAACCTGTTCATCTGCGGCCTTGTCGGCCTTGCGGTGACCGGACTCATCGTGGTGATTACCGAATATTATACCGGCACCAACAAGCGTCCGGTGAACTCCATCGCCCAGGCCTCGGTCACCGGTCACGGCACCAATGTCATCCAGGGCCTCGCGGTCTCGCTGGAAGCGACGGCGTTGCCGGCGATCGTCATCGTCGGCGGCATCATCTCGACATACCAGCTCGCCGGCCTCTACGGCACGGCGATCGCGGTGACGACTATGCTTGGCCTCGCCGGCATGATCGTCGCGCTCGATGCCTTCGGCCCGGTCACCGACAATGCCGGCGGCATTGCCGAAATGGCCGGCCTACCCAAGGAAGTGCGCCAGTCAACCGACGCGCTCGACGCTGTCGGCAACACCACCAAGGCGGTAACCAAGGGCTACGCCATCGGTTCGGCCGGCCTCGGCGCGCTGGTGCTGTTCGCGGCCTACTCTAACGACCTGAAGTTCTTTGCCGCCAATGGCGACAAATACCCCTACTTCCAGGGCATGGGCGACGTCTCCTTCGACCTCTCCAATCCTTACGTCGTCGCCGGCCTGATCTTCGGTGGCCTGATCCCGTATCTGTTCGGCGGCATCGCCATGACCGCCGTCGGCCGCGCCGCGGGTGCTATCGTCCAGGAGGTGCGCAAGCAGTTCCGGGAGGATCCGGGCATCATGGCAGGCACCTCGAAGCCGAACTATGCGCGCGCCGTCGACCTTCTGACCAAGGCAGCGATCCGGGAGATGATCGTTCCGTCATTGCTGCCGGTGCTGGCGCCGCTGGTGGTCTATTTCGGCGTCCTCCTGATCTCCGGTTCGAAGGCATCCGCCTTTGCCGCGCTTGGCGCCTCGCTGCTCGGCGTCATCGTCAACGGCCTGTTCGTCGCCATCTCGATGACCTCCGGCGGCGGCGCCTGGGACAACGCCAAGAAGTCGTTCGAAGATGGTTTCGTCGACAAGGACGGCCTCAAGCACATCAAGGGCTCCGAAGCGCACAAGGCTTCGGTGACCGGCGACACGGTCGGCGATCCCTACAAGGATACTGCCGGCCCAGCGGTCAACCCGGCGATCAAGATCACCAACATCGTCGCGCTGCTGTTGCTGGCCGTTCTCGCGCACGGCTAAGCTCGGCCGCTATGGCCTTAAAACAAACCCGCGGGATCGCTCCCGCGGGTTCTTCATTGCCTGAGATATGCCGCTTACAGGGAAGCGAAAGGAACGGAAGGAAGCCGACACCCTCGGGTGGATCAGCTGCCGCCGAGCGTGCTGCCGCCGCTGGCGCCGGGAATACCAGGCGCCAGCTTGCTGGCGCCACTGATGATCTGGCTGAGGAAGTTCTGGTCCTTGCCGCCGGTCGGCGTGGTGCGCGAGATGAAGTCGAACACCTTGCCGTCCTTCAAGCCGTAATTGGCGATCTGGGTGACGCGCCCGTCATCGCCAAAATAGACCGCCAGCACATGCTGGTCGACCAGCCGCGGCTTGTCGAAGGCGACATAGCGCTTGCGCGTCTGCGAAATGTAATAAAAGGCCTCGTTATCGAAGGTCGCCTTCGTCGAGGGAGTGCCGAGCGCCAGCAGCACCTGTTCGCGGCTTGAGCCGACCGGCACCAGGTCGATCGCCTGCTGGTCGATGACGTAGCCTTGCGTCAGCGTCTCGCTCGGATTGAGATCGCCGATCATCTTGGACGAATTGCAGGCGGAAAGTGCCGCAGCGATCACCAGCAGCGAAACCGCACCGCCGGGCCTAGGCAGGAAAGTCGACTTGAATTTCAGCGCGCGCAACTACAACTCCATAAGCTGGCCGCAACTTGCGCTGGGCCGCAAAACCGGTAAACCAGCTTGCTTGCCGATGCAACAAGGCCACTTCAACAAACGGTCCCGGGAGACCACCCTCAAATGTTCCAGCGCCTCTTTGGCCGCGAACGACATGCCAACCGCGCCATCACCGAGGCGCTTTACGCACAAATCGTGGCGGCGGCGCGGCAAACGGTGTTTTATTCCGCCTGGAACGTGCCGGACACGCCGCTCGGCCGCTTCGAGATGCTGTCGTTACACATGTTCCTGTTCCAGCACCGATTGCGCGGCGAGGGCGGTGCCGCGGCGGAGGTTGCGCAGGTGCTGATCGACGAGTTCTTCATGGATGTCGAACATTCGTTGCGTGAATTGGGCATTGGCGACGTCGGCGTGCCGAAGCGAATGCGGAAACTGGCGAAAATGTTCTATGGCCGTACCGCCGCCTATGATGATGCGCTGCAAAGAAATGACCATGATGCACTCGCCGCCGCCCTTGCCCGCAATGTCAGGCCGGATGCCGGCGCCTGGCCGCAAGCGTCGCAACTGGCACTCTATGCCGCCGATGCATCAAGGCAACTCGCGGAACAGCCGACCGAATCGATCGTTTCCGGAACGGTGTCATTTCCCGTGGCCAACGCTTGAACGACGGCAGGCCGATGAAGGTGGCGAAGTGGAGGCGAAGATGAAACACCCTGATACCCACAGCCCAGTGTCATTCCTGGCAAATGTCGCCCGGCTGCCGCAAAAGGGGCTGCCGGTGGTGATCGATGCCGACGCTGGGCAGCGCGCCCTGCTGGCCGTCGAGCACGAGCTGCTTTCGGTCGAGAACTATCGCGCCGAACTCCTGGTCGAGCCCTGGAAACGCAACGGAGTGAAAGTCAGCGGCCATGTCGAGGCCGATATAACGCAGGCCTGCATCGTCACCCTCGACCCGGTCGAGGCGCATATCGACGAGCCGGTCGAAGCGCTGTTCCTGCCGGAGCAATCCAAGCTCGGGCGGCAAGGTTTCGACGGCGGCGGTGAGATCCTGCTCGACGCCGAAGGCCCCGACAGCCCGGAAACCTTTTCCGGCGATGCGATCGACGTCGGGGCGCTTGCCGAGCAGTTCTTTGGCTTGGCGATCGATCCATATCCGCGCAAGCCGGGTGTATCGCTGGAGGCCGCCGGCGATGCCGAGCCTGTGGAGAATGAATTCCAGCAAAAGCTCAGATCACTGTTGGGAAAATCCTGATGGCTGACCCAATTTGAGAAAAGTTGGTTGTGCGGCAGCCCAAAACCGTTATTTTCGCCGAACCTTCGCGAGCCCCGCACCTTGGCAAGCCCGCTGGCCAATCAACCGTGAGATGAACACCGCGTGATCAGGATTTCCATCGATGCCATGGGCGGCGATCACGGGCCAAGCGTGGTCATCCCGGCGCTCATGACTGTCGCCACCCGCCGTCCGGATATACGCTTCGTCATTTATGGGCGCGAAGAAGTGGTACGGCCCGAACTCGCCAAATTCCCCAAGCTGGCGGAAGTGAGTGAGTTCGTGCACTGCGAGATCGCAGTGCGGATGGACGACAAGCCGAGCCAGGCGCTGCGCCATGGCCGCTGGAAGTCATCGATGTGGAAGGCCGTCGAGGCGGTCAAGGCAGGCACTGCCGACGCCTGCATCTCGGCCGGCAATACCGGCGCGCTGATGGCAATGTCCAGATTCTGCCTTCGCACCATGGCGACCATCGATCGCCCGGCAATCGCGGCGCTCTGGCCGACATTGCGCGGCGAGAGCGTGGTGCTGGACGTCGGCGCCACCATTGGCGCGGATGCGCATCAACTGGTTGATTTTGCCATTCTGGGCACCGGCATGGCGCGCTCGGTTTTCGGCATCGAACGGCCGAGCGTCGGGCTGCTCAATGTCGGCGTCGAGGAGATCAAGGGTCAGGAAGAGGTCAAGGAGGCGGGTCGTATGTTGCGCGAGGCCAACATGGCCTCGATGAACTACCATGGCTTTGTCGAGGGTGACGACATCGGCAAGGGCAGTGTCGACGTCGTCGTTACCGAGGGATTTGCCGGCAACATCGCGCTGAAGACGGCGGAAGGCACCGTTAGGCAGATCGCCGGCTATCTGCGCGCGGCGATGAACCGGACGCTGATGGCCAGGATCGGCTATATCTTCGCCAAGACCGCCTTCGATCGCCTGCGCGAGAAGATGGATGTCGGCCGCTCCAATGGCGGCGTCTTCCTCGGATTGAACGGCATCGTGGTGAAGAGCCATGGCGGGGCTGATTCGGATGGCTTCGCGGCGGCGATCGAGCTTGGCTACGACATGGTGCGCAACAATCTGCTTGACCGCATCGAAGCCGATCTCGACCTGTTCCATGCCCGCAATCCGAATGCCCAGACAATCCGGAAATCCGACGTCGTCATCGACGCAAAGGAATAGGAAAGAGCATTGATCAGATCCGTCGTGCGCGGCACGGGCGCCGCGCTGCCCCGCCGCATTATGAAGAATGCCGATTTCGAAGGCATGGTCGAGACGTCGGACGAGTGGATCGTCCAGCGCACCGGCATTCGCCAGCGCCACATTGCGGCCGACGACGAGACGACGGCCTCGCTGGGCGAGGCGGCAGCGCGCGCGGCCCTCGACAGCGCCGGCCTGACGGCTGACGATATCGACCTGATCGTGCTGGCGACCTCGACGCCCAACAACACCTTTCCCGCGACCGCGGTCGAGATCCAGAACCGGCTCGGCATGCACCACGGTTTTGCCTTCGACCTGCAGGCGGTCTGCTCCGGCTTCGTCTATGCAGTGACGACCGCCGACCTCTATATCCGCGGCGGCTTGGCCAGACGGGTACTGGTGATCGGCTCGGAAACATTTTCGCGTATTCTCGACTGGAACGACCGCTCGACCTGCGTTTTGTTCGGCGACGGCGCCGGCGCGATGGTGCTGGAAGCAGGCACGGGGGCAGGCGGCATCGCCGACCGAGGCGTTCTGGCGGCCAGCCTGCGCTCCGACGGCATCCACAAGGACAAGCTTTTTGTCGACGGTGGGCCGTCGACCACCGGAACGGTCGGGCACCTCAGGATGGAAGGCCGCGAAGTGTTCAAGCATGCGGTCGGCATGATCACCGACGTCATCGAGGCGACGTTCGCACAGGCCGGCATCGGCGCCGCCGATCTCGACTGGTTCGTGCCGCATCAAGCCAATAAACGAATTATTGACGCTTCGGCCAAAAAGCTCGGGATAGAGGAGCGGAAGGTGGTGGTGACCGTCGATTTGCACGGTAATACCTCGGCGGCTTCCGTGCCGCTGGCACTGTCCGCAGCCGTCGCCGACGGTCGCATCAGAAAGGGTGACCTGGTACTGCTCGAGGCGATGGGCGGCGGCTTCACCTGGGGTGCCGTCCTGCTCCGCTGGTAAGTGCCGAACTATCGGGTTCGGGTCCTTGACCTTGACGGATCAATTACTTAGGTTCTGCCGTTGCTTGTATCGATTTATGTTTTTGAGCTGATGGGACGGTTCGTATGGGGGGAAAGACACTTACGCGCGCCGACCTCGCCGAAGCCGTTTACCGCAAGGTTGGGCTGTCACGTACTGAATCGGCCGAGCTTGTCGAGGCGGTGCTGAATGAGATCTGCGAGGCGATCGTTCGCGGCGAGACGGTGAAGCTGTCGTCCTTCGCGACTTTCCACGTCCGCTCCAAGAACGAGCGCATCGGGCGCAATCCCAAGACCGGTGAGGAAGTGCCGATCCTGCCGCGCCGGGTGATGACCTTCAAGTCGTCGAACGTACTGAAGAACCGTATCCTGCGCTCCCATCAAAACAGCAAAGCCAAGGGCAGCAAGTAGCCGCCCAATCCCCCTTTGCCAAGAATCATGCTCCAGGCTTCGGTTGAAAAATGAACCCTGCTTTTGCGCCGGGCTTGAATATTGTTTCATAAACCGCTGAAATAAGATGCGATTCGGTAGGCCGGATCGGTATTTGGGTGTGATCCGTTCCGCCGGGACGGAAAGCTGCTCTCTTTGTTAAGCGTGATGTCGCCCGAACCCGGTTCCCGCCTTTCGCGATCATGCTCTAGCGTGAGGATTCGTCCATGGACAAGAGCCCTGATGCTTTCCGCACCATCAGCGAGGTCGCGGAGGATCTGGATTTGCCGCAGCACGTGCTGCGCTTCTGGGAGACGCGTTTCAACCAGATCAAGCCGATGAAGCGCGGCGGCGGTCGCCGCTACTACCGTCCGCAGGACGTCGAACTGATCAAGGGTATTCGTCATATGCTCTACGACCAGGGCTATACGATCAAGGGCGTGCAGAAGCTGTTGCGCGAGAACGGCAACCAGTTTCTGATCGCCGTCGGCAGTGGCGACATGGCGGCGGTCGAGGCGATCTCGCAGCGCCGACAGGCCGACACGGTACCGCTGACGCAAGCGGCGCAGCCGCGCGGCCCGGACGACGAAATGCTGGTTGGCCAGCCGAGGGTGAAACCCAGCCGTCGTTTTTTCGGTATGGGCAAGACCGACGAGGAAGGTCCGGTTCCGCCGGACACGTCAAAACTTTCCCGTGACAATCGCGCGTTGCTGCAGGAGGCGCTGTTCGACCTCCTGGAATGCAAGCGCCTGCTCGATCAGGTTCGCTAGAGCCCGCCGGGTTGACCGGAACGGTCTTCAGGGTCATGCGTTAGGCTTCCTTCTGCAGATGAAGGAAGCACGTCATGGCATCGCTTTCGAGCATCTCCGACACCGATCTCAACAAGCAGGTCGCGGCCTTGGCCAGGGAACTGGCCACCTTGAAGAAAGCCGTGTTGAAGCAGGGCGGCGCCTTTTACGAAGACGGGCGCGATACCGCGTCGGATTACTATTCGGATATCACTGAGCGGCTCGGCAACGCCTTGCCGGCAATCAGAAGGCAAGGCCGGGCGATCGAGAAGACCGCCCGAGATCACCCGGCGACGGCGGCCGCTGTCGGGCTGGTTCTGGTCGGGCTCGTCGCCAGTCTGTTCCTCGGCGGCCGACAGCAAAACGCGCCGCGAGCGCGTTCAAGGTCGGCACGTTAAGGTAGGCAAATGGCGGTGGTCAGCGGACCGCCGCCATTTTTCGCCGACACGGCAAACCCGGTAAGCGCGCCGCCCTTGATCAAGCACCAGAACGCCTGATTGCGGGTTGTTCGCCCGAAGGTGTTTTCAGTACTTCTTCGCGACAACCTTCTTGTGATGGTGGCGGTAGTGGTGGACGCGGTGATGGTAGTGATGGCGGTGATGCTTCTTGACGGTGGTGTGCATCGTCGTCGCATTCGCGCTGCTTGCGCCGATGATCGGCATCGAGAGTGCAAGTGCGATTGCAAGTCCAAGAGCGGAGAGAAGAGGCTTCTTCATGACATCGTTTCCTTTTTGCGCAGGCGGAATTTGAGCGTCACTGATTCAGGTCGGTGACTCGAGCGCTGCGGTTGGGACTATCGCCTTGGAGTTTTTCGGCAGTTTTTCCGGCCTGTAGAATTTCGTTTCCGAACTGTGTCTGCTGAGGATCCGGCCAGATGTCAGCTCGCCGGCATCCGCCATCCATTCCGGCGTCGGTTCACGATGCCGTGACGCTATCTTTGATGCTTGGCAAATCACCGGCGAGCGGGCATTCTCCCGATCGTCTCAGGCAACAACATGATTTGATCTAACTCTTTCATCCCACGGAGTTGCCAATGCCCCAAATAGCAAAACGCGAACCTTACTCCGAACTGGCGGCGAGCGCGGTTACGCCTGAACGCAGTGCCGTCCGAACCGCCCGGGAAGCCCGTGGATACAGCATCGAAGAGCTGTCCCTGGCGTGCGGGCTGGCAGCCTATGAGATTGCCGACGTTGAAAGCGGCAAGGATGCCGATCCCTCGAAACGTCGGCGTATTGCCTCCGCGCTTCAACTTCCGGAAAGCGCTCTGTTTGACGAAGCCGTGTTGCCTGCCAAAAGGCGATCCGTGTCGTAGCGACGTGTCATGCTTTTATTCCACGAGCTCGCCATGGGTCGCCCTGGCGGGCTTCGTTTTTTCGGCCACGTAGTGGACTTGCCGGCCGCCACGGCGACGCCAGACGGAAATTGCTGGAGATGAGCCTCGAATCCGTTCGCGCCTTCTTCGCCGCACACGCGGCCGACATTGACGTCATCGTCACGGAGGCAAGCTCGGCGACGGTGGCTCTGGCCGCCGAAGCGCATGGCGTAGCGCCGGCGCAGATTGCCAAGACGATCTGCTTGCGCGCCGGCGACCAGACGATGCTGATCGTGGCCAGCGGGATCTCCAGGCTGGACAATCGCAAATTCAAGGACCGGTTTGGTGGCAAGGCGCGAATGCTGGACGCCGACCAGGTGCTCGCCGCGACCAACCATCCCGTCGGTGGGGTGTGCCCGTTCGGCCTACCGGCGCCGCTCCCGGTCTACTGCGACATCTCGCTGCGCGCCTTTGACGAGATCGTCCCGGCGGCAGGCGCGACGAATGCCGCCGTGCGGCTCAGCCCGCAACGCCTGGCCGAACTCGTCGACGCCGAGTGGGTGGATGTGTGCCAGTAGCGATTTATCCGGGTCGTGGAATCCGCTGAGCGTTACCGCTACTCGGTCTTCTGTGGCTCTTCTTTCTTGATCGTCTGAGCGTCCGTGACAGTCGACATATCGGCCTTCTCGACGCTTGCTGTCTTCGTCTGCGTGTCGACCGATGCCTGAACCTTGGAATGCGCGGGGCAATCCGCAGAGGCAGCTGATATGGACATGGTCAGTGCCGCGGCTATTGCGAGGAATGTCTTCATGATCATTCTCCTCTTTCGTTCGATGGGTAAAGTTAGCCCGTCTGGCACCGACCGCAAAATCACATTTGTTCACACGCGCTCCTGCGCACACGGAAGCCGACGCTGGGCCAGTGATTCAAATGGCTGCGCGGATAGCCGCTTGCCGTATCAAGGCCCACTGGCTCCGGCCGGAGGATTTTTGGCGTTAAAGATCTCGCCGCTCAGAGCCAGTCTCAAATCTTCGGCGCTGAGCTGACCACTTTCAAATAAATCCATCACTCTGCGGCCGAGCACTTCTCTGCCTGGATCTCCATCAGCGAGGCCTAGTTCACGGCATCGGGCATCAAGTGCCTTGGTCAACATGGTCAGCTCGGCAGGACAGGCAACTCCTTGAAGCGACATTGCATCTCTCCCGAAAAGGGCGAAAGCGCGTGGCATCTTCGTAGCGTCCGCTCGCCCTTACAACTGCGGACGACGGCAATTCAACTAGAGCCAACCTTTTTCGAACTCAACATTCAAACGTACCAAAACGCCGCGCGCTCCAATGCGAGGATCCTGCTACAATACGGTATGGCCGTCCGAATAGCGGTTGTCCTCGCGCTTCTTTTCGCCTTCGCCTACGGTTTCGCAAAACTCGCGGAACATTATCGCAGCGTTGGCGACAGGCCCTCTCCGTGTGAAGAATTGCCCTATCCTGATTGTCCTGACCAAAAAGCTCCTCCCGGGAAGAAACTGAGCCTTGAGCGCGCGCCTGTTCAGGCCAGGCCAGCCGTCGGGATTGAATTAGTTCTTTCCAACCGACGGTTGGTGGACGCATTGCAGCTGATGCGCCTAGGGTTCAGTACGATCCGCGCGCACCGGGCATGCCCAACCCCCGAGTCACCCCTGCCTGATGCAAGGCGCCTGATCGAGTCCCGCCGTTCTGGCATGTGCGGCGGGACCTTTTCTCACGATAAAGGTTGGCGTACGCAGCAAAGCTTACCTAGCCATTACCGCGCGGTTTCTCGGTGGGCTTCTGGCTAGACGCCAGCCTCCGTGCCTCGCGCACGAGTGATGCGTGATCGGTTCCCTCGATGAGATCACGCCTGCGTATGTTGCGCTGCTGCAGTGCGGCTATCGTCTGTACAGCCAGTTTTGGGGGAAAACTGGCTAAGGCTTTGGATTTTAATGGTCGGAGTGGCCGGATTCGAACCGACGACCCCTTGACCCCCAGTCAAGTGCGCTACCGGGCTGCGCTACACTCCGGACCGGTCGCGATGTATCGTGATAGACCGGGTCCGGTCAACCGAATTCGGTTGCTGTCTTGCCTGAAGCAACCGCGACGGGGATTGCCGGTCGCTGCGTCGCCCGCAGCTGCCACTGGTGGCGGTATTCGAGCGCGATGGCACCCCAGATCAAGCCGAGCAGCAGGTAGACATGGCGCCAGTGGTCGATGTCGATGAAGGTGCCGAGCCCGATATTGCCGATGAAGGCGACGTAGGCGCATAGAAGATAAGGCTGCCACGGCCGGTCGCGCAGCAGAATGCGGAAGCCGGCGGCGATCGTCCAGCACGTCAGCGTCAGGAACGACACGAAGCCGAGCCAGCCGTAATCCATCAGCATCTTCAGCCAGATGTCGTGCGTGTCCTCGCCGAAGATCTTGCCGAAGACGAGCGGGCCGATGCCGAAAGGATGCTCCAGTGCCATCTGAAAGCCGATCGTATAGCGGGCGAAGCGGCCGAGCCGGGCGGTGTCGTAGCTTTGTTCGAGCTGTGCGCGGTTCGAGAACATCTCGGCGACGCCTGGCAGTTGCAGGATGACGATCATTGCGATGATCAGCAGTCCGACGGCGGCGACGGTCATGACGACGACGCGCAGCCTGAACTTGCCGCTGGCGCTCTGCAGGAACAAGGCACCGGTCAAAAGGATCGCCGAAACGGCGAACATGCCCCAGGCGCCGCGCGAAAAGGAAAAGAAGATGCCGGCGGTGATGATCAGCAACGGCATAGCCAATAGAGGCATGCGCGCGACCGAGCCGGTAAGCAGCAGATAGAGCAGGTAGATGCCCGGCAGCACCAGGAACGGACCGAACACGTTCGGGTCCTGGAAGGCGCCGGCGGCACGGTCATATTTGGTGAAGATCTCGGCTCCTGGAAAGGCATGGAAATAGCCGGCTATGCCGACCAGCGAAGTCAGCACTGCCGATACCACATAGGCGACGAAGATCACCCGGTAGAGACTGGGCCGGACCGCCGTTACCGAAGCGAAAAAAACCGCGGTTAAGGCCAGGAACAGCGAGACGGCGAGATAGAGCGGCGTGCCGGCGAGGTCCGACATCTGCGTCATCGAGATCATGCCGCCGATGTTCATGATCACCAGCAGCACCAGCAGCGGCACCGCCGCGCGTTGTATGCGCAGGCCGAACAAGGGCCACACCACGATCAGCCCGACCATATAGAGGTCGTATGGCGCCGGTTCATCGATGACGAAGCCCGACAGGAAAACACCGAGGAAAACCGCCCCCGACGCAATCAATGCAATCAGCTTGGCGTTGACCGCCGCAGCCGGCAATTCATAGGCCGTCGCGCTCAATACGCGTTTTCCGTATTGAGCAGGCGGATCGGCGTCAGGAACAGGATTCTGAGATCGAACAAGAGCGACCAGTTCTCGATGTAATAGAGGTCGTATTCCGTCCGCATGCGAATCTTCTCGTTGGTGTCCATCTCGCCGCGCCAGCCATTGATCTGCGCCCAGCCGGTCACACCGGGTTTGACCTTGTGGCGGGCGAAATAGCCGTCGACCACTTCATTGTAGAGGAGGTTGTGCGACTGCGCGGCAATGGCGTGCGGGCGCGGCCCGACCAGCGACAGCGAACCGAACAGCGAATTGAAAAACTGCGGCAGTTCGTCGATCGAGGTCTTGCGGATAAAGCGGCCGACGCGGGTGACGCGCGGATCGTTCTTGGTCACGGTCTGTTTGGCCGTCGGGTCCGCCTTGTCGGTATACATCGAACGGAACTTGTAGACGTCGATGATCTCGTTGTTGAAGCCGTGCCGCTTCTGATGGAACAGCACCGGCCCCTTGCTGTCGAGTTTGATCGCGATTGCGGTCGCCAGCATCACCGGCGAGAACACGATGATGCCGATGATCGAAAAGACAATGTCGAAGGCGCGCTTGGCGACCGAATCCCAGTCGTTGATCGGCTTGTCGAAGATATCGAGCATCGGCACCGAGCCGATGTAGGAATAGGCGCGCGGCCTGAACTGCAGAGCGTTCGAATGCGCCGATAGCCGGATGTCGACCGGCAGCACCCACAGCTTCTTCAATAACTGCAGCACGCGCGATTCGGCGGTCAGCGGCAGCGATACGATCAGCATGTCGATGCGCGCGATGCGGGCAAATTCGATGAGTTCGGAAATTGTGCCGAGCTTGGGATAACCGGCGACAACCGGCGGCGACCGCTTGTCGCCGCGGTCGTCGAAGATGCCGCAGATGCGGATGTCGTTGTAGGGCTGCCTTTCGACCGAGCGGATCAATACCTCCGCCGCCTTGCCGCCGCCGACGATGACGGCCCGGCGCTCCATCCGCCCGTCGCGCGCCCAGCGCCGGATCAGCTTCGACATCACCAGGCGGAGACCCAGGATCAGCACGAAACCGACGACGAACCATGTGCCGAAGAGCAGGCGCGAATAGTCTTCCGACATTTTCATGGTGAAGGCGGTGAGCGCCATCAAGGCGAATGTTCCGGCCCAGACCAGCAGGAGACGGCCGAAATTGGCGATCGGCCGCATCAGCGCGACGATCTGGTAGCGGTCGGTGACGTCGAACAGAACG
This sequence comes from Mesorhizobium sp. M0601, assembly GCF_040320845.1. Taxonomy (NCBI): domain Bacteria; kingdom Pseudomonadati; phylum Pseudomonadota; class Alphaproteobacteria; order Hyphomicrobiales; family Phyllobacteriaceae; genus Mesorhizobium; species Mesorhizobium sp. M0601. The sequence continues at coordinate 132,143 of NZ_JAMYQK010000004.1, read as the reverse complement.
ACCGCGAGGAACGAAGTGGCGGCGATCGTCAGTGAGTATTGCCAGGCAAGATAGTTGAAAAAGCCGACATAATAGAAATAGACGGCAAGACCTGAGACCAACAGCAGCGCGAATTCCACCATGCGCAGGACGCCGCTCACCATGATCGGCGACATCGTATCGCGCCGGTATTGCGAGGCGACCTGGCGGGCAACATCGTTCATGCCGCCGGCCGTATTGTTCTCGGCAGGGGCGTCGAATTTGCGCACCGCGTCTAGCGAAAAACGGCGCGCTGGGTCGATTTCGTTCATGGGGCGTCCGCAGGTTTCCCTCAGGTGAATAGCAAAAGAGAGCTAAGAAACCCTTGAAACAACGGATGGCTTTGGAGACGCTTTCACCAGGAGCAGCCCGGTGGAAACCCGTTGTTCTATTTTTTGAGCGCGGCGAAATAGGCCTTTTCGATTTCGGCGGCCATTACATCGGCGCCGAAGCGTGCCTTGAGGTCGGCGAGGCCGGGCATCAGGCCTTTGTAGGTGTCGAGATCGGCCAATGCGGCGCTTATCTTGTCGCCAAGTTCGCGCGGGTCGGGCCGGATCAGGACAGGTGAGCCGGTGTCGAAGATTTCCGGTATGCCGCCGACCGCCGTCGCGATGATCGGCTTGCCGGCGGCGAGCGCTTCCAGAACTATATAGGGCATGGCTTCCGCGCGCGAGGGAACGACGACCAGTTCGGCCAGCCTGAAGGCGAGCCTGGCCGGCATCGGCGCCAGGAAGCTGACCTCGAGGCCGAGCTGATCTACCTGGGCGCGATAGCGCGGCAGGTCGTCGCCGTCGCCGACCATCAGCGCTTTCAATGGGCGGCCGAGTCGTGTCGCGGCTAGCCCCAGCGCATCGATGAAGATGTCCGGGCCTTTGAGGTCTCGCATCATGCCGATATAGAGGAGGTCAACCGCATTGTGCTCGGTCCGCACCGGCTCGAACTCGGCGGCGCGCAGGCCGTTGTGGACGAGAGCGTTCGGAATGGGCGGCTCGCCGACCTTCCTGCGATAGGTCCGCCGCTCATAATCGGAAACAAACAGCAGGCAATCGGTGAAGCGAGCCATGAAGCGCTCGAGCGCGAAGAACAACTTCCCCATGGCGGTGGTCTCGTCATAGTGAAGCGAGCCGCCATGCGGCGAATAAAGGCGGGCTACGCGCGACCTGGATACCCGCAACAATGAGCCGAACAGACGGGCATAGGCGCCACCTTTGGCGCCATGCCCGTGCAGCACGTCCGGCCGCAATTCTTTTATGATCCTGTAGGTGCGCCGGGCCGAGGCGAGATCGCCTGGCCCGACATGCCGCTGCATCGGGGTGCGGTGAATGCCGAGTGCCAGGCTGCCTTTCATCTGTTCGAACAGCCGTTCCTCGAAATCGCCGCCCGTCGTCGAATCGCAGACGATGCCGACGGCATGGCCGGCGGCGACCTGAGCCTCGGTCAGGTCGCGCACATGCCGGAAGATGCCTCCGACCGGTGAGCGAAAGCAGTGGACGATCCTGAGTGTGTCCGCCACTTTGTCAGCACATCAAAACAGGCGTTCGCGAACATAGACTGTATCGCCGGGCAGCAGCGGGTCGGAGATCACCACGCGTCCGGTTATCACCTTGCCGTTGATGTCGCGGGTAATGTCGACGCTTTCCTGGTTGGCGCGTGGCGTGAACCCGCCGGCGATGGCGACGGCTTTCTGCACGGTCAGGCCTGGAACGTAGGAATACTGCCCCGCCGCACCCACTTCACCCATGACGAAGATCGGCCGGTAGCGATCGATTTCTACCGAAACATCGGGATCCCGCAAATAACCCTGGCGCAGTTTCTCGGCGATCTCGCTTTCAAGCTGTTGGGCGGTGTGGCCGCGCGCCGGCACGTTGCCGACGAGCGGCAGCGAGAGATAGCCGGACTGGTCGACGCTGTAGGTATTGGTCAGTCCTTCCTGCTCGAACACGGTTACGCGGACGCGGTCGCCGGCGCCGAGGCGATAGGGCTGGTCGAGAACTTCATGGAATGCGGCCGGCGTCGGCCGGTAGCTGGAGCAGCCCGAAAGCATCGATACGGCAAGCAGCGCGCGGAAAAGGGGAGCAGTGCTTTTCATGAGCGGACACGTACCTTTGAATAGCCGGCGACTCTGCGGCAAACCTTAACGATCGAGCTCGATTATCATCCTGTTAGGGTTAATGGCCGGTAAAGGCGCGCGGCCGATGCGGGCCGGATCGACGAATGCAGATGGTTTTCAGCCTCTTGTTTGCGGCTTGTTAATAGAGCCTGACAGGTTCTTACCGCGATATTAACGGCTGAGTTACCATAGTTGTTTACGGTGCATGCTGACTCAGTACCGGAGCAGGGATGCATGTCCGTTCAATCCGCGGCCGCAGATGTCGACGTCGATCTCAGGCAGCTTTTCGCCGGCCTGGCGCGAAACTGGCTGCGCATCCTTGTCGTCGCACTGGTTGTAACCGGTCTGGCCTTTGCGCTCGCCTGGCTTGCAACGCCCGAATACAAGGCGGCAGCCAAGCTGGAGATCGGGCCTCGAGAATCGGAGTTCACGCGGCCAGCCGGGGCCAACGGCAACGAGCGGTCGATTCCCGACGGAGAGGCTGTGGCCACCGAGGTCCAGATCATCTCGTCCCCCGACATCCTCAAGCAGGTGGCGGCGAAGCTCAACCTGGCGAAATTGCCCGAATTCGACGAGGCGCTGAAGATGTCGGCGCTGAGCCGCGCCCTTGTCCTTGTTGGCTTGAAAAGCGATCCGTTCGAGATTCCGCTGGAAGAGCGCGTGCTGGACGCAATGCATGAGAAGCTCAACGTCTATGGCGTTGAAAAAACCCGCGCGATCGCAATCGAGTTCTCGTCAGAGGATCCAAAGCTTGCCGCCGCGATCCCGAACGCCATTGCAAACGCCTATATCGCCTCCAAGGGCAATGCCAAGCTCGAATCGAATTCCGCCGCCACCGACTTTCTGGCGCCGGAAATCGCGGATCTGCAGAACCGGGTGAAGGAGGCGGAAGCCAAGGTTGCCGCATTCCGTGCGCAGTCCGATCTTTTGATGGGCGGCAACAATTCGGTGCTTGCCACCCAGCAGCTGTCCGAATTGTCGAGCGAACTGTCACGCGTGCGCGCCAATCGCGCTTCGGCGGAAGCGACCGCTGACAGCGTGCGCAGGGCGTTGCGCAATGGCGGCTCGCTGGATGCCGTTCCGGAGGTGTTGTCTTCCGAACTGATCCAGCGCCTGCGCGAGCGGCAAGTCGAACTCAAGAACAACATCGCCGACCTTTCCACCACCTTGCTCGACAACCATCCGCGCATCCGCGCGCTGAAGTCGCAGCTCGCGGATCTCGACCGCCAGATCCGCAACGAAGCGGAAAAGATCATGAAAGGTCTGATGGCGCAGGCCGAGACGGCGAAGGCGCGAGAGGCTCAACTCGTGGCAGACGTCAACACGCTGAAGGCGGCGTCCGCCCGCGCCGGCGAAGAGCAGGTGGAACTCGATGCGCTGCAGCGTGATGCCGCGACCAAGCGTCAGCAGCTCGATCTCTATTCATCCAGCTATCTCCAGGCGGCCGCACGCAAGGATCGCAACTATCTGCCCGTCGACGCTCGCGTATTTTCGGAGGCCCAGGTGCCGGCCGAACCTTATTTCCCCAAGATTGGTCCGATTGTCAGTGCGGCCTTTGTCGGCTCGTTGCTCATCATGGCGATCGTCACGCTGCTGCAGGAACTGTTTTCCGGCCGCGCCATGCGTCCGGCCGCCGGTGCCCATTTCGAGCGCATCGAGCAGGTTGCGATGCCGGCTGTCCAGGCCGAACGCGTGATGGCCGAGCCCGACCCGTCGGTTGGCCGGTCCGAACCGGCAGTCGTTGAGATCGATGAGGCCGACGACGACAATATCATTGAAAGCAAAGTGGAGTCGGAACCCGTCGCGGTGGCGGAAGCGGCTGCCGAGAAAATCGAACCGGAGTACTCTGAAATGGCTGCTGGAGACATTGAACCGGCACGTTCTATCCTCGGCGAGGTCGACATCGACAAGGCCGCGGAAAAACTGATCGCCACCGGTGCCGCCCGCGCCATATTCGTGTCGCCGGAAGGCGACGAGGCGGCTGCCTCGGCAGTGCTGGTGGCGCGCGCAGTCTCCGACGCCGGGCTACGCGTGCTGCTGCTTGATCTCACCGCTTCGGGTGCTGCCTCGCGGCCGATGCTGGACAGCGGGCTGTTTCCGGGCATCACCGATCTGCTCGCCTCGCAAGCGCAGTTCAGCGATGTGATCCACCCCGATCTCTATTCGGACTGCCACGTTATTCCCGTCGGCACAGCCGATCCGGTCCGCGCCATGCGCGCCGCCGACCGGCTGCCGATCATCATGCAGTCGCTGACCACCGCCTATGATTTGGTCGTGGTCGAATGCGGACCGGCCGACGCGCAAGGCATCAGCCGCCTGGTGGGCGAGGGGACCGAGGTTTTGCTCTCCATGCTTGAACCGGACGACGAGGTGACGCAGGCCGCGGTCGCGCTCATCGAGAGTGGCTATCCCGACCTGACGCTGGTCACGCCCATCGGCCATGTGGCGCCGGGCCCAATGCCGGGACGGCGCTCGGCCGCCTGAGGCAGTTTTCTCTCAAATCGAAATCAGCTGTCGTCTTCGCCTGCGGCCGGTGCTGTCCGCCCCACGGCTTTACGGCGCAGCAGCTTGGTCAGCTTCCAGACCATTGGGCTGTGCTTGATGAATGCCTTCAGGCTTGCGCCGTGCCTGAGCGCAAGCGCCAGCGCACGACCTTTCGGCGTCAGCGGAACCAGCACCTCGAAATGCTGCGTTTCGATATCGCACCACAATCGCTTGTAGGGTTCGTCGCCGACCGAGAAATCATAGATTTCGAAACCCGCCTCGCAGGCTTCCTGGATGTTCTCGAAGAACAGGAAGTCGCCCGGGCTGGTGTGTGCGAGGTCGTCCTCGGCAATCGCCCCGAACTCGCAGATCAGCCGCTTGCCCGAACGGCTCGACCCGGTGACTGCACGAAGTTTGCCGGCGACTTCCAGCCCATGCAGGACGAAGGACGGATCTTCCTCTTGAAGCGCGTCGGCAAACAGCGAGCGGAAAAAAGCGCGCACCTCCGCCTCACCGAAAACATTGGCGATGCCCATCTTGCGGAAGCGGAATTCCTTCATCTCGAAAAAGGCATCGAGCAGCATGTGCACCTCGTCCGCAGTTCTCGCCTCGATGCGACGATAGCTGCCAACGGCCTCGAACTTGCGCGCCTGCGAGCGATGCTTCTTGCGCCTGCGCTTGCCGCTCACGCGGGTGAGCAGTGCGTCAAATCCTCCCACAAGACCGGCGGCCAGCGACAGATTGGGGCTCGAAAAATGCGGCAAGGCGGAGAGCGGGTTGGCAACGCCGTCGAGATCGGGCAGCAACCGCTCCAGCGCAACAAGATCGATGTCGCGCCGCGCCTTGGCAATCGCAGCCAGCATCGAGCGGATCGCCGCGCTATCGGCATTCGCCAGCCATTGCGGGTCGGCGGCGGCAAAATTGCCGTTTGCATGGCGGCCGCCCATGAACCGGGCGACGCGGAACGCTCCACTGCGAGTGACCTCCAGCGCCAGTGAGAAAACCGGCCTGTCCTCGGCGCGCAGCGTCGCAACGACAACGTCGGCGCCGGTATGTGCGGCCCAGTTCAGGATCCAGCCGGCGCTTTGCGCAGGGGCAAAAAGCGCCGAATGGCAGAATTCTGCGTACGCCGCCAACGCCGCACTATCGGCGACTGAGGTTGACAGGCCGGCTTTGCCGGCCGGCAAGGCATACGGCGACGCCTCGCTGCTTGCCAGCCGATTGCCGTCAAATGACGCGGTGGCGTCAACCATACCTCAATCCTTGGGGCGTATTCGTCGCGATTGGGGGTCCGCGCAGGCGCATTCCATGCTTAATGAGCTTAGGCGCAAAAGGTGAATGAATGATCGACGGGGGCGAGGCAATCCGCAAACTGGCGCTCAATCTCGCCCGCTATTCCGGTCTCGCGCCGCTGGCCAAGCCGTTTATCGGCGGCCTTGGCGCCATCCTGATGCTGCATCGGGTAACCGCGACACCGGAGAAGCCGAACGGTGTCAACCGCCATTTGAACATCGCGCCTGGGTTTCTCGACACCGTGATCGCCGACATGAAGGCGAACGGCTACAGTTTCGTCACGCTTGACGAGGCGATCGAGCGCATCAAGGCCGGCGACAAGGACGGCCAGTTTGCGACGATCACCGCCGACGACGCCTATCGAGACAACATGACCGAGGCGCTGCCGGTGCTGGAGAAGCACGGCGCGCCGATCACCATCTACGTCGCGCCGGGGCTGATCGACGGCGCTGCCGATTTGTGGTGGGACGTGGTCGAGGACATCGTCAATGCGCGCGATCGCCTGACGCTGACGACGCCGGATGGCCCGGTGACAATCGACTGCTCGAGTCCGGGAAAAAAGGTCCAGGCCAATGCGCGCCTGCACGCTCATCTGACGCTGAAGGTGCGCGAGCAGGACCAGCGTGCGGTGTTGCGGGATCTGGCGCGCTCGAACGGCATCGAGTTGGGTGGTCCGCGCCCGAGCACGCTGATGAACTGGGACGAGATCCGCACCATGGCCGGGCACCCGCTGGTGGCGATCGGCGCACATAGCGTCAATCACTGCAATCTGAAGCGGCTTTCCGAGAGCGATGCGCGACATGAGATCGGCGACGTCAAGCGCATATTGCAGGCCAAACTCGGCGAGGAACCGCGCCATTTCGCCTATCCCTACGGTTATGCCAGTGCCGTCGGCCGCCGCGAAGTAGGCCTAGCCCGCGATGCCGGCTACGCCTCGGCGGTGACGACCCGCCACGGCATACTCCGCGCCGAGCATGCCGGCTTCCTGCACGCCCTGCCGCGCATTTCGGTCAATGGCCGCTACCAGAGCGTCGCCCACATCCGAACAATGTTGTCGGGCGTGACGACGCCGCTGGCCAATGCCGGCAAGACGGTGGTGACGATCTAACTGTTGCCTCGCCCCTTCGGCCGCGGCTCCAGGATCAGCCATTTGATGATGCCCATCGCCGGCAGCACCCACAAAAGCCCGCTGAGCAGGAAGAAGATGAAGTGCGCCAGCGGCCCGGACTGCGACAATTGGGCGACCGCCACAATCGAGGCGACCAGCGCATAGACTATGACCAGCACTACCAGCAGGAAGCTTCCGATCAGCTTTTTCAGGCGAATGGGCATGGCGCGATCTCGTTGATCGCTATCGCTTAGGCCGAACAGCCAATACGCGCAACCCGCCAGAAACGGCGCGACGGCGTGCCGCGCTGTCCGGTCTTGCAAGCCGGGTTGCGATGGTTCACCAATCCGCGACTTCAACTGCCGGGACAAATCCATGGCTGCTGCCATATCCGATGCCGCGCCTTTCGCCGCCCGCGATCGCGACCTTCGCAACCGCGCGCTGGTACGCGGTTGGCTCTATGTCGTGCTCCTGGTGCTGTTTGCGCTGGTACTGGTCGGCGGCGCTACAAGGCTCACCAATTCCGGCCTGTCGATCACCGAATGGCAGCCGATACACGGCGTCATCCCGCCGCTCAATGATGCCGAGTGGCAGGAGGAGTTCCTGCGCTACCAGCAGACCCCGCAATATGCCGAACTCAACAACGGCATGAGCATCGAGGGGTTCAAATCGATCTTCTGGTGGGAATGGGTGCACCGCATCCTGGCGCGTAGTGTCGGCGTGGTCTTCGCCCTGCCGCTGCTGTTCTTCTGGGCGACGCGCCGCATCGAGCGGGGCCTCGGCACGAAGTTGTCGGGCATCCTCCTTCTCGGCGCTCTGCAGGGCGCAATAGGCTGGTGGATGGTGGCGTCCGGGTTGGTTGAACGGGTTTCGGTCAGCCAATATCGGCTGGCGACGCATCTGACGCTGGCGGCGCTGATCTTCACGGCGACCATGGTGGTCGCGCGTGGGCTGGCGCCGCACTCGGAACCTGCCGCCGACCGCTCGACGCAACGTCTGGCCGGCTACCTGGTGCTGCTGGCGCTGGTCCAGATCTATCTCGGCGGGCTGGTCGCAGGGCTAGACGCCGGCTTGAGCTACAACACCTGGCCGCTGATGGACGGCAAGCTGGTCCCCGGCGACCTGCTGCTGCTCGAGCCGGCATGGCGCAATTTCTTCGAAAACCCGAAGACGGTGCAATTCGTCCACCGCGTCGGCGCCTACACGATCTTCGCGGTCGCGCTCTGGCACATGATTGCGACACGCCGGCGCCTGCCGGGCACGACGCATGCCCGGCGCGCGACGCTGCTGTTCCTGATTGTCGTGGTGCAGGCGTCGATCGGCATCGGCACGCTATTGATGCAGGTGCCTCTGCACATGGCCCTGACGCATCAGGCATTCGCGCTGGTTCTGCTGGGCTTCGCCGCCGCGCATTGGCGCGGTACCAAGGGCGCTTACCCGCTGCCCCACGAGATCGCTCTCAGAGGCTGAGCCGCACCCGCCGGATTGCGCGGCAATCGCCAGCTCGCGGTTTTCGTCGACCGCATTGCGATCTTCATGGTGCCATGCAGCCGACAGGCAGCCATAGGCGATGGCGTGGTCCAGTATCGCGGGCGGCGGCTGGCCGAGCGTTGCGGCAAAGACATGCGCCATATGCGCGATCCGCCGCGGATCGGTGCAAAGACCGTCTCGGTCGAGTGGGTTGTAGAACACATTGGCGGCATCGAAGCCGGGGTCGCCGAGAACGCCCTTTGGATCGATCGCCAGCCAGCCGCGCGGACCGTGCATGATGTTGTCGTGATGCAGGTCGCCATGCAGCGGCCGCACGTCGTGCGGATTGGACAACAGCCGTTCCGCGATTTCGGCAGCTTCGACATACAGGCTCTTTTCGCCGGCGGCGCGATCGGCCTTCGCCTTTTTGAACAGGCTGGAAAACCGGATCCGCAACGGCTGAAGGTCCGGCGGGGCAGGGTGCTTCGACGGCGAGAACAGCTTGGCCATTACCTCCGCCGCGATCGCGGTGGCGGCATTGTCGCCCTGATCCGCAATCATCTGTGACAGCGAGGTTTCGCCGGCATACTCGAGCAGCATCCGGTGGCCATCGCGACCCAGCAGCCGCACCGCGCCTTCGCCGCGTCGCCAGGCGAGGAAATGCTCGCCGCGCAACTCGTCCTCGACATCGTCGAAAGGCTTTAGATCCTTGACGATTGCCGGTGAGCCGTCTTCGCGATCAACCTTCCAGATGCGGCTGCTGAACGTTTCGGCGATGAGTTCGGGCGCGCCGACCTTCCAGCGCTTCGGAAATGCTGGCGCATCCATTCAGAGGCCGAGCATCAGATCCATGTTCTGCACGGCAGCGCCCGAGGCGCCCTTGCCGAGATTGTCGTAGACGGCAAGCAGCAGCGCCTGCGCCCTGTTATCATTGGCAAAGACATAGAGCTTCATCCGGTTGGTGCCGTTGTAGATCTCCGGATCGATGTCGGGCATGCGTTCCTGATGCAGATACGGCGCCACCTCGACCACGCCGCCATCGATGGAAGCGAAATGATCGGCGATCGCCGCGTGAAGCTCGGCGCCGGTCGGCACATGGTCGAGGCCGCCGAGTTGCAGCGGCACCACCGTGATCATGCCTTGCGCGAAATTGCCGACTGCCGGCTGCATGATCGGATCGTGCGAAAGCCTGGCATAGGTCCTGAGTTCCGGCACGTGCTTGTGCTGCAGCGTCAGTCCGTAGGGCAGGAATTCCGGCGCATCCTCGCCCTTGGCGACATAATCCTCGATCATAGGCCGGCCGCCGCCGGAATAGCCGGAAATGCCGTTGACGGTGACCGGAAAATCGGCCGGCAGCAGCCCCGCCGCAACCAGCGGCCGCAGCGTCGCGATTGGTCCTTGCGGCCAGCAGCCAGGATTGGCGACGCGCTTCGCCGAAGCGATCTTCTTCGCCTGGTCCTTGTCCATTTCGGCGAAACCATATTCCCACCCATCGGCGACACGATGCGCCGTCGAGGCGTCGATCACTTTGGTGGTGTCATTGGCGATCAGCGAAACGCTTTCCTTGGCGGCCGCGTCCGGTAGGCAGAGAATCGCGACATCGGCGGCATTGAGGAACTCGGCGCGCGCTGCCGTTTCCTTGCGGCGCTCGGTCGGGATGGAGATGATTTCCAGGTCGCCGCGCTCGGCAAGCAGCGCCCTTATCTGCAGACCGGTGGTGCCGTGCTCGCCGTCGATGAAGATTTTCGGTTTCATTGCGTGCCAAAATTCCTGTTATCTCAAAGCTATATGCCGCTCGCCTGATTCAATCCGGCAACGCTGTGATTGCCTTGGTTCATTTCCTCGAGCCGGGCCTTTCGTTCCGCCAGCAGCCCGAGATAGTGCATGGCCACCATCGAGCCGGCAATCGCCGTTATATCGGCGTGATCATAGGCTGGCGCAACCTCGACGACGTCGGCGCCGACGATATCGAGCTGGTTGATCTGGCGCAGCACCGACAGGATCTTTGCCGAAGACGGGCCTCCCGCGACCGGCGTTCCGGTGCCGGGCGCAAAAGCCGGGTCCAGGCAATCGATGTCGAAAGTGACATAGGTCTTCTTGCCGCCCGTACGGTCGACGATGGCATAGGCGATGTCGGACGCACGCATTTCCTCCACTTCATGGCCGTACAGGATCTTGATACCGAACGTGTCGGGCGCATGGGTGCGGATGCCGATCTGGATCGACCGGTCGGGGTCGATGATGCCCTCCTTGACTGCACGGCCGACGAAGGAGCCGTGATCGATGCGCTTGCCGTCGTCGGGCCAGGTGTCCTGGTGTGCGTCGAACTGCACCAGAGCCAGCGGGCCATGGATGGCGGCATGCGCCTTGAGCAGCGGCCAGGTGACGAAGTGATCGCCACCGAGTGACAGCAGAAAGGCGCCGGATTTCAGGATCTTGGCCGCTTCGCGTTCGATCGTGGCAGGCGTCTTCTGGTGATTGCCGCTGTCGAGCAGGCAGTCGCCATAATCGACCACGGCAAGCTGTTCGAACAGATCGCGCGAAAACGGATATTGCGGGTCGTTGTCGAGGATGGCCGAGGCGCGGCGGATTGCCTGCGGTCCGAAACGGGCGCCCGGCCGATTGGTGACCGCAGCGTCGAAGGGAATGCCCCACACCACCGCATCGGCGTCCTTCACGTCCTTCGAATATTTGCGCCGCATGAACGACAGGGCGCCGGCATAGGTCGGCTCGAACGACGCACCCGTCCTGGAGCGGGTGGTGAAGGCATGATCGATGGTCCTTGGCGGCATGAAGCGATCTCCTGTGCGTCGACGCGCACCCTTATTGGACATAATTCTCAGAATTGCGACCCCTGCGGAGGATCATGGCCATTCGATCCGGTCACAAATCCTTGCTCGCCAGGCGAACCCGGCAGGCTCGCCAGGAGATTGCCTGGCAAGCAACCGAAAGTAGCCGCCGAAGACTGCTTCGGCCGGCGCTGACCTGATTTTCCGGCATTTTGCAAGCCGGCTTCGTTCACCTGCTTGTCACGGGCATCGCTTAACCGGGGTGCGATCCCGGTACGGAGCGATTCTCGTGCGAACGACCTGTCTCATGCGAACGATTTGGCTGAGCCTTCTGCTTGCCGCGGCGCTGGCGCTCTCCCTTGGCCAGGCATCGGCAGGCGAAACGCGCGCCAGGCAGATTCTCGACCGCTTCGAGCACGCCAACCAATGGCGCGACCATGTGATAGTGGCCGCGCACCGCGCCGGCGGCATGCAATCCGGCAAGACGCTCTATCCCGAAAATTCGATCGCCGCCGCCGAGGCGTCGATCGCAATGGGCGCCGAAATCGTCGAGGTCGATATCAGGCGCTCGAAGGACGGACAGTTCGTCGTCATGCATGACAGTTGGCTCGACCGCACGACGAATTGCAAGGGTGAGGTGGTCAACCGCACGATGGCCGAACTCAAGACGTGCCGTTTGGTGATCGAAGGCACCGGCGCCGTTACGGGCGAGACGGTCTCGACGTTGCGCGAGATGTTGATGACGACCAGGGACAGGATCCTCATCAATCTCGACAACAAGCTCGACACCGAAAGCCTCGTCGGCATGGTCGCGGTTGCGCGCGACCTCGGCATGGCCGAACAGGTGATCGTCAAGGAGAACCTGTGGAATGCGGAGCGGATTGCCAGTGTCAAGGCCGCCATGGACGCGATCGGCAGCGGCTTCCAGTTCATGCCGATTATCGCCGATGACGCGGTTCGCGACGCCATGTTTGCCGAGAAAGTGGGCCGGGCCTTCCCGATGCGCGCGGTCGAGATGATCAACTGGCGCATGGGATCAGAGACACTGACCGAGACCGGCGGCCCGCTGTTCAGCCCGCGCATGCGCGCGCTGGCGGTGAGGGGCGACTGGCACATCTGGGCCGACACCTATGCCATCGTCAACAAGCCGGGAGGCTTCCTCGCCGGCGGTCGCGGCGACGAGCTGGCGGTTGCGGCCAGCCTGCCGCGCGAGACTTATGGCTTCTGGGTCGAGCGCGGCGCCACCATCATCCAGACCGACGAACCGAAGGCCGCCATCAGTTGGCTGGCGGCGAACGGTTTTCGCGTGCCCTATGCCGGTGAGAAGCGCCCGGCCGAGCCGGCCAACACGGCCAGCATCAACTAGACCGGCGCGGCGAGAATTGGATCTCCCTCTTGTGGTGACGATGCCCGGCAGGGCAGAAGGGCGCTGTCCCGCCGACCCCAGGCCGGCAGCGCCAAACTTTCGAAGGAACCCAGAAACAGAAAACCCGCCTCTGTGGGGCGGGTCGTTGGAGCCAATTAGCACCATACCCAAATTAGTAGCATAGCTGCCGGCACAAAGCAAGAACAAAATGTGGCGTAGTGGCAGAAAAATGCGACGATCCTTCAGCGCCTCGGCGGTTCCGCGTGCAAGGTCGCGCGCCTTCGCTGTCCTGCCGGCAATCTCCCCCGCAAGGGAACCCACTTGGGGGAGATTGGCTCATCACTGCCTTCGGCAATCTACCCGCAGGCCGCCATTGCCACACCATCCAGCTCCTTGATGACATCGTCCGACAGTTCGAGGTCGGCAGCGGCGAGGTTCTCCCTGAGATGCGCGACGGAAGACGTGCCGGGAATCAGAAGAATGTTGGGCGCGCGGCGAAGCAGCCAGGCGAGCGCGACCTGCATGGGCGTGGCGCCGAGGCGTGCGGCGACCTTGGACAAGGTCGACGACTGCAACGGGTTGAAGCCGCCAAGCGGGAAGAACGGCACATAGGCGGTGCCGTCGCGGGCGAGATCGTTGATCAAGGCATCATCGCCCCGATGCGCCAGATTGTACTGGTTCTGCACGCAGACGATCCTGCACATCCTGCGGCCTTCGGCGATCTGTGCGGCGGTGACGTTGCTCAGCCCGATGTGGCGCACGAGGCCCTGTCGCTGGAGCTCGGCAAGCGTCGCAAGCGGCGCCTCGATCGACCCTTCGGCGGGGCCATGCGCGTCGAACATGACCCGAAGGTTGACCACCTCCAGCACGTCGAGTCCGAGATTGTGCAGATTGTCTTGCACCGCCTGTGTCAGCTCTTCCGCCGAGAAGGCCGGCAGCCATGAGCCATCCGTGCCGCGTCGGGCACCGATCTTGGTGACGATAACGAGGCCGTCGGGATAGGGTGCGAGCGCTTCGCGGATCAACAGGTTGGTCACGTGCGGGCCATAGAAGTCGCTGGTGTCGATGTGGTTGACGCCTTGTGCAACGGCTTCGCGCAGTACGGCCAATGCCGCGTCGTGGTCCTTTGGTGGGCCGAAGACGCCTGGCCCTGCGAGCTGCATGGCGCCGTAGCCGAGCCGCCTCACTGGGCGGTCGCCGAGGATGAATGTGCCGGACTGGTCGACGCTGGACATGGTCTTTCTCCTTCAGGAACGGTGCACAGATAGACGCTGTCCGATCTCATGATAATTGGGTACAATTCGCACGGGCTGTGCGGAATGACGAACAATGCAGATTGATCTCGGGGACCTGAACGCCTTCGTGGCCGTAGCGCGCGCCAAAGGTTTTCGGGATGCGGCACGCGCCAGCGGCGGCAGTGCGTCCGGCTTGAGCGAGGCGGTGCGGCGCCTGGAGACGCAGCTCGGTGTCAGGCTGCTCAACCGGACGACCCGCAGCGTTGTCCTGACGGAAGCCGGCGAAGGCCTGCTGGCGCGGCTCGGTCCTGCCTTGACCGAGGTGGAGTCGGCCCTCGACGTAGTGAACGGCTTTCGCGACAGGCCGGCAGGTACGTTGCGCCTCAATGTGCCGGTCAGCGCGGCGCGGCTGGTACTGCCCAGCATCGTTCCGCCTTTTCTCGCCGCCTATCCGGGCATCCGGTTGGAGGTGATCTCGGAGGAGAGCTTCGTCGATGTGCTGGCGGCGGGGTGCGACGCCGGCATCCGCTATGAGGAGCGGCTGGAGCAGGACATGATCGCTGTGCCGATCGGACCGCGTGTGCAGCGCTTCGCCACCGCCGCCAGCCCGGCCTACCTGGATCGTCATGGCCGGCCGCAACACCCGCGCGACCTGCTCGGCCACGCCTGCCTGCGCGGCCGCTTTGCCAGCCGTGCGATGCCGCCGTGGGAATTCGAGCGCGACGGCGAGGTGGTGCGGGTCGACCCGACGGGGCCGCTTCTCGTGACCCTGGGCGGGGCGACTGACCTCAAAGTCGATGCAGCCATCGCCGGCACCGGCATCATCAGCCTGTTCGAGGATTGGCTACGTCCTCACTTCGAGAGCGGAGCGCTCGAACCGCTGCTTGAACCCTGGTGGCAGAGCTTCTCCGGGCCGTTCCTTTACTATCCCGGACGGCGCCTCGTGCCGGCGCCGTTGCGGGCGTTCATTGACTTCATCAAGGACAGCCGGACCTGAGCTCTGCGCCAGGCATGAACCGCGCCGCAGGCGCGGGTGGGGTGATGCCCCTGTATGAAAAGAAAAGGCCGCCCGGAGGCGGCCTTTCGATAGCGTGTAATTGCGCAGCGCTTAGCGCTTGGAGAACTGGAAGCTCCGGCGGGCCTTCGCCTTGCCGTACTTCTTGCGCTCGACGACGCGGCTGTCGCGGGTCAGGAAGCCACCCTTCTTGAGCACGGCGCGCAGCGCCGGCTCGTAATAGGTCAGCGCCTTGGAGATGCCGTGGCGCACGGCACCGGCCTGGCCGGAAAGGCCGCCGCCGATGACGGTGGCAACGATGTCGTACTGGCCGGCGCGATTGGCGGCGATGATCGGCTGGTTGAGGATCATCTGCAGCACCGGACGCGCGAAATATTCGGCGAACACCTTGTCGTTGACGACGATCTTGCCGGAGCCGGGCTTCACCCAGACGCGGGCGATGGCGTTCTTGCGCTTGCCGGTGGCGTAGGCGCGGCCCGACTTATCGAGTTTCTGGACGTGGACGGGTGCGGCCGGCTGGGTGTTGGTATTGCCGGTGGCAGCTCCGAGTTCTGCGAGCGAGGAAAGCTCAGCCATCTTACGAAACCTTCTTGTTCTTGGCGTTCAGCTTGGCCACGTCGAGGACGACGGGCTGCTGGGCGACATGCGGATGTTCCGTGCCTGCATAGACGCGGAGGTTCTTCATCTGGCGACGGCCGAGCGGGCCACGCGGGATCATGCGTTCGACGGCCTTCTCGACGACACGTTCGGGGAAACGACCCTCGAGCAGCTGGCGCGCGGTGCGCTCCTTGACGCCGCCGGGATGGCCGGTGTGCCAGTAATAGACCTTGTCGGTGAACTTCTTGCCGGTGAACACCACCTTGTCGGCATTGATGACGATGACGTTGTCGCCGTCGTCGACGTGCGGGGTGAAGGTGGGCTTGTGTTTGCCGCGAAGATGATTGGCGATGACAGTGGCGAGACGGCCGACGACGAGACCCTCGGCGTCGATCAGCAGCCACTTCTTCACCACATCCGCAGGCTTCTGCGAAAAGGTTGCCATGGATTGTTGCTTTCGGTTCGGACCTTCAAAAGAAGGCGTTTCTTGTTGCTTGGATTGGCGAAAGGCGCTTGCCCGCCGCCAATAACAAAACGGCGGCCTTTGCGGGCCGCTGTTCCGTGAGGGCTTATAGGGGAGGGGTTCGACCGCGTCAAGGCGCATGAAATGTCGGCGAGCTATCAAAATCCAGCAAAAACAATGCCTTGGATGAAAGGTATTATTTTACCACACCATCAATCCGCTTTGGCGGGATCGAATAGGTGCCCGTTGCGTGCGCTACCGTGTGTCCCTCCGGGCCGGCGACGATGTCGATATCGAACACCATCAGGCTCTTGCCGAGCTTGAGGATGCGGCAATGGCCGTCGATAGGACCACTCTCGGCCTTGCGGACGAAATTGATGTTGAGACTGGTGGTGACCGAAAGCGCATCCGGTCCGGCATGCGAGAGCACGCAGACATAGCCGCCTATGTCGGCCAGCGTGAACAGCGCCGAACCCGACACGGTGCCGCCGGGACGCAAATGGCGCTCGTCGGCGTTGAGGCGCACGACACAGCCGCCTGGAAACACCTCCAACGCCTCGTAGAAGGTGAACTGGTCGTTGAGCTGCGGGAAAATGGTCGCCATCAGCGCGTTGATTTCGGCAGCCGTCAGCACCGGCTTGAGATTGCTGTGGGCGGGCATTTCAGTCTCCCGGTTTGCGCCCTGCATGTATGAACGCGACGTGGCGTTTCTGGCAACAGCCCATTCATTATGGCAGAAGCGGACGAGGGAGTTGGACGAAGCGAGACGGCATACTAGATTAGTCCATCATCGATCCGGAATCGCGGAGGAACGACCTATGGCCGAAATCGTCGCCATCAAGCCTGCCGTTGCCGAAGGGCCGGTCGTCTCCAGGCTGGACAACGGCGCGCTGCGCCTGACGCTCGCCAATCCGCCGGCCAATGCTCTTTCGCTTGCAGTGATGGCGGCGCTGACGGCGGAACTCGACCGCGCCAAGGCCGACAAATCCGTCCGCGTCATCGTCCTCGGGGCGACCGGCAAGGTGTTCTGCGCCGGGCACGACCTCAAGGAGTTGAGCGCGCACCGCGCCGACGCCGATCGCGGCAGGGGCTTCTTCGAAAAGACGTTTTCCGCCTGCGCCGCGCTGATGCAGGCGATCGTTCGCCATCCTAAGCCGGTGATCGCCGAAGTCGACGGCCTGGCGACGGCGGCCGGATTGCAGCTGGTTGCCAGCTGCGATCTCGCCATCGCCTCGCACGAGGCGACCTTCTGCACGCCTGGCGTCAATATCGGACTGTTCTGCTCGACGCCGATGGTGGCGCTGTCGCGCAACGTCTCGCGCAAGCACGCCATGGAGATGCTTTTGACCGGCGAGACGATCGATGCGGCAACCGCCAAGGAATTCGGCTTGGTCAACCGCGTCGTGCCGCGCGAATATCTGAATCAGATTGTCACCAAATACGCGCAAACCATTGCGTCCAAATCCTCTCTGGTCGTCAAGATCGGCAAGGAAGCCTTCTACGAACAGGCAGAAATGGGGCTGGCCGAGGCCTATGATTACACCGGGCGCGTCATGGTCGAGAACATGCTGGCGCGCGATGCGGAAGAGGGCATTGGCGCCTTCATCGGCAAGCGCAAGCCGGAATGGCCGGAGGAATAGGAGGCGGATATGGAACCGCGCATCTCCATCATCACCATCGCCACCGACGATCTCGACCGTGCGACGCGCTTCTATGAGGCGATGGGCCTGACCCGCCATGCCGGGATCACCGACGGCGTTGCCTTCTTCCAGATGGGCGGCGCCATTCTTGGCTTGTTTCCGCGCCCAAGCGCCGAAGAGGATTCGGGCGTCAGCTTCTCGAAGGCGCCGTCGGCCGTCTACCTCGCCTACAACACCCGCTCTGACGCCGAGGTCGACGAAGTGCTTGCGGCGGCTGAGAAGGCCGGCGGCAAGATCGTCAAGCCGGCCGGGCGCGCCTTCTGGGGCGGCTGGTACGGCTATTTCGCCGATGCCGACGGGCATGTCTGGGAAGTCGCGCACAATCCGGCTTTTCCGATCGCGGAAGACGGATCGATTTCGCTGCCGGGCTGACGACGTTCTCCCTGGCCCATTGCAAGCCACTTGCTCGGCTGTTGGCACCTCACTCCGAAGCGCTGTATGACGAGGCATGAACCACGACGCCTACGACAACGCCTATATCGCCGGCATCCTCAATTCGGTGAAGACCATCGCCATGGTCGGCGCATCGGCCAATGACGTGCGGCCGAGCTATTTCGTGCTGAAATATCTGCTCGGCAAAGGGTTTTCGGTGTTCCCGATCAATCCCGGCCAGGCCGGCAAGGAAATCCTCGGGCGGATGACCTATGCCAGGCTGGCCGATGTTCCAGAGCCAATCGACATGGTCGACGTCTTTCGCGGCTCCGCTGCCGTGCCGGGCATCGTCGACGAGGTGTTGCGGCTCGATCCGCTGCCGAAGGTCATCTGGATGCAGCTTGGTGTGCGCAATGACGAGGCCGCCGCGCGCGCCGAGGCCGCCGGCATCAAGGTGGTGATGAACCGTTGCCCCAAGATCGAATATGGCAAGCTGTCCGGCGAGATCGGCTGGACCGGCGTCAATTCCGGCGTTTTGTCGTCGAAGAAGCCGCTGATGCGGCCGGGATTCCAGAGTTTCGGCGTTCGCCAGAAGTAGGTAGTGAATAGTGAATGGTGAATAGAAAGATTTTTCTGGAAGGCGGGCAAGGCGGCATATGAGCCGCTTGCAATCAGGGTGGGGCTGGCCGACTTTGCCATTCACCATTCACCATTCACCATTCACCATTCACCATTCACCATTCACCATTCACCATTCACCATTGAGGGAGGTTTTTCGATGGCCCGCACGCCCGGTTTCAACACGCTCGCCGTCCATGCCGGCGCCAAGCCGGATCCGGCGACCGGCGCGCGAGCGACTCCAATCTACCAGACCACCTCCTTCGTCTTCGACGATGCCGACCATGCCGCCTCGCTGTTCGGGCTGAAGGCGTTCGGCAACATCTATACCCGCATTATGAACCCGACGCAGGCGGTGCTGGAAGAGCGCATCGCGGCACTCGAAGGCGGCACGGCAGGCCTTGCGGTCGCCTCCGGCCATGCCGCGCAGGTGCTGGTCTTCCACAATCTGATGCAGCCCGGCGACAATTTCGTTTCCGCGACAAAGCTTTACGGCGGCTCGATCAACCAGTTCGGCCACGCCTTCAAGAATTTCGGCTGGCAGGTGCGCTGGGCCGACACCAATGATATCTCGACCTTCGAGAGCCAGATCGACGACAGGACCAAGGCGATCTTCATCGAGAGCCTGGCTAACCCTGGCGGCGTCTTCGTCGATATCGAGAAGATTGGCGACATCGCCCGCAAGCACGGCCTGCCGCTGATCGTCGATAACACGCTGGCCTCGCCCTATCTGCTGCGGCCGATCGAGCATGGCGCCGACATCGTCGTGCATTCGCTGACCAAGTTCATCGGCGGTCACGGCAATTCGATCGGCGGCGCTATTGTCGACGGCGGCACGTTCGATTGGTCGAAGTCGGGCAAGTATCCGATGCTGTCGGAGCCGCGCCCCGAATATGGCGGCCTCGTCCTGCACGAAACCTTCGGCAATTTCGCTTTCGCCATTGCCGCCCGAGTGCTCGGGCTGCGCGATATCGGCGCGGCGATTTCGCCGTTCAATGCATTCCTGATCCTGACCGGTCTGGAAACCTTGCCGCTCAGGATGCAGCGCCACTGCGACAATGCGTCGGCGGTCGCCGGATGGCTCTCCAACCATCCCAAGGTCGCCTGGGTTTCCTATCCCGGCCTGCCCGGCGACAAGAACAACGCGTTGCAGAAGAAGTACTCGCCGCTTGGCGCCGGCGCGGTGTTCACCTTCGGGCTGAAGGGCGGCTATGCGGCGGGCATCAAGTTCGTCGAGGCGCTCGAACTGTTCTCGCATCTGGCCAATGTCGGCGACACCAAGTCGCTGGTCATCCACCCGGCATCGACCACGCATCGCCAGCTTTCCGACGAGCAGAAGATCAACGCCGGGGCAGGGCCTGACACGGTCAGGCTTTCGGTCGGCATCGAGGACGTCAACGACATCGTCGCCGATCTGGAACAGGCTCTCGCCAAGGTTTGATCGCCATGACCACGCCGAAATTTCTTTCCGTCGGCGTCGACACCGTCGAACCGGAACTTGGCGCACCAGCGCCGGATCGCCTGATTTCGGGCGATCCGAAATTCCGCACCTGGAATGTCGAGGAACAGCACGGCGGCCTCTATGCCGGCGTCTGGGAAGCAACGCCAGGCAAATGGCGCATCGAATATGATGAGTGGGAGTTCTGCCACATCCTGTCAGGGGTTTCGGTGATCGCCGAAGACGGCGGCGACGCGCGCACCGTCAGGGCAGGCGACAGTTTCGTGCTCAGGCCGGGCTTTAGAGGAAGCTGGGAAGTGCTTGAAACGACGCGCAAGGAGTATGTGATCAAGCTTTGATCTCGCATCGCGCCGGACTTTACAAAAGGCGATCGATGTCCGTGTCGGAAAATCCGTATCGGCTCATAATGCCGCGGTGCCATGAAACTTTCCCAGCAAATCATGACTGCCTCCGCTTCCGCGCTCCGACTAAGGCTTCATTCAGGGTGAATGTGACCGTCACGTTCGATCCGTTTCCGGCCGCGGGCCGGTGTAGCGGAGAATCCAGAGCCCCTGGTTCTTGTCAGTTATGTAAATGAAGCCGCGCCGGTCCACGACCACGTCCTCGGTCTGAACAACCAGCTTGTCTTCCGGCATAGGGCCGTAGCGTCGGACTGGCTCCGGCGGGATGAAGTAGCCGACCTCGCGCGGAAGCCGAGTATTCGAGACGTCATAGACCCTGAGCCCGGCGTTGAAGTGCGCGATATAGAACAGATCGCCTTGTTTCTGGACATCGGGATGATGCTGGTGGTGGTTGATGTTGTGCGGTCCGCGCCAGCCGCCACGAGTTGTGAAATCCGAATAGGGAGCGCCTTCGGGTGGCACTGGTTCGGGCAACAGCGACAGCAGAAAGGGTTCACTGGAATCGGAAATATCGACGATCGAAGCGTGATGCATCGGACCAAGTCCATAGGTGACGTTCTCCGAATTGGCGAAGGCAATGCCGCGCTCTGGAATCGGCAGCACGCTATGCACACCGAAGCGCGAGTGAAACGGAGGGCTGAAGCTCAGGCCGCCGACCTGCCTCGGCTGGGAGACATCGCTAATATCGAGCACAACGATTCCCGCCGCACCATAAGGCAAATAGACAAGATCGCCAGTGACATAAGGCGGGCCGTGCAGCGAGACATCCTCGCCCGTGCTGGCGCAGAAGGCGCCGCACATGCATTGCGGCTTCAGTCGCAACCGGTAGCGATCGGCGGTCTCCTGGTCGGCGGCGGGCTTCGCAGCCGCAAAGCTCTCGCCGCCGGCCTCGTGCTGGCCCGGCACCCACCAGCGTCCGGCTTCGCGCGGATTCGAGCGATCCGAAATATCGAGGATGACGTAGATGTTGCCCCTGTAACCCGGCATGCCGGCGGCAAGGTGGACATAACGTCCACCGGGATAGAGGTTGCGATGCGTGCCGTTTCCGCCGGTGCGGTAGTGACTGAGTTGTTTCGGATTGATGGGGTCCGCGATATCCCAGATCAGAACGCCTTCGCCGAACGGTGCGTCGGGGTCACCGCCGAAATTAGCAAAGGGCTTTTCGAGGGCGGTCACCATCGTGTCGCCGGACAAATCTATTTGTAGAGTCCAAGTATTCGTGCCGAGATAGGGCACGAACTTGACCGTCTCGGGCTTGGCCGGGTCGGTCACGTCCACGATGCTCCAGCCGGAGTGCCAGAAGTGCCCAGTGTAGAGATACCAACGTTCGCCAACCTGCCTGATCGCCAT
The DNA here is from genome assembly GCF_040320845.1 of Mesorhizobium sp. M0601. Lineage (NCBI taxonomy): Bacteria > Pseudomonadati > Pseudomonadota > Alphaproteobacteria > Hyphomicrobiales > Phyllobacteriaceae > Mesorhizobium > Mesorhizobium sp. M0601. Next base: position 110,295 of record NZ_JAMYQK010000004.1, on the reverse strand, counting down.
TTTGAAGGCTGGGCGATGATCGAGATCGGTATAGCCCACTGCTTCGACATTGTGGGCGAAAGCGCCAGGGGGCGCTGGCGACGAAGCTGGAACGGGCTGGGCAAGGGCCTCGCAGACAAGACCGGATTGAGATGTCGCGGCGATCGTCGCGCCGATGAGCGGCACTTTCAGCATCTGGCGGCGTGAAATCTCGGAATTTTTCAAAGCGCGTCTCCCGGATTTTGCAGCTTTCCGGATTTTGCAGATTCCGATACTTTCCGTCCAATATCGTTTGAGCCATGGGTAATTCTATTTGGGAAATTAAAGGCTGAAGATGAACCACAAGCTGATGCAGTCCTTCATGGCCGTCGCCGAAGAGCTGCATTTCGGGCGCGCGGCAGCGCGCTTGCATATCTCACAGCCGCCCCTGACAAAGCAGATCCAGCAACTGGAACAGGCGATGGGTGTGCGCTTGCTGGAGCGCACCAAGCGCAAGGTCGAACTGACTGCGGCGGGGCGTGTGTTCCTTGATGAGGTTAGGGCCGTGCTTCAGCAGACAGAGCAGGCGGTGGAGCTTGCTCGCAAAGCCGATCGTGGCGAAACCGGCCATCTTGCTGTCGGATTCATCGACGCGGCTATCTACAGCGTGGTGCCGTCTGTCGTCCAACGCTTCACCAAGCGCTATCCCGAGGTCGAGTTGAGCCTGACCGACCTGCGCATTCCCAATCAAGTCAGGGCTGTGGCCGAACGCCAGCTCGATATCGGTTTTGTTCATCCTCCCGTCGTTCACAACGCATTGAAGGTCGAAAGCATACTGGTCGAACCCCTGATCGTGGCCTTGCCGGAAACGCATCGGCTGGCCTCGGAAGCAGAGGTCGCGCTAGCCGACTTGGCCTCCGAAGCGTTGATTCAGTTCCCGCGCAGCATCAATCCATCCCTCTATGACGAGATCGTCGGGTTGTGCCGTTCATCCGGGTTCAGCCCGAGGATCGTTCGAGAAGCAACGCCGAAGCAGACAATCATCGGACTTGTATCCGTCGGGCTGGGCGTCTCGCTGCTGCCCGCCTGTCTGCAAAATTTGCGCCGGAGCGGCGTCGTTTATCGCCCTATCCAGGGACGAACCTTGTCTATCGACACTTCAATCATCTACCGGCATGAACAACCCTCGCCGGTGCTGAAGGCCTTCCTCGACATCGTCCGCGAGACGACGCAAAAAGATTCAAATCCCGTCTCTCTTCAAGCTTCATGACCGAATTTCTATAGGCATCCGGGATTGTTAGTGTGAGGTCCTGCTTCCGGTAGCTTCATCGTTCGATCAGCGATTATTTGGCACTCGCGGCCTTGAGATGTTACCTATTTGACCGGAATTCGCCGGAGCCGGCTTCGAAGCCTGTCGTCGGAAGCCGTCCTCAGATTCTGACGGCAAGCGTTTCCAGCCCGTGGAAATGATACGTGTCACGGAAGCGCGGCTGTTCGGCCATTTGGAGCCGCGGCAGGCGTTCGAACAAGGTTTTCAGCGACACCTGCAATTCGAGCCGAGCGAGCGGCGCGCCGATGCAGAAATGGATGCCGGCGCCGAACGATACGTTCTTCTGGTCGGCGCGGTCCGGCCTGAAGGCGAGGGGCTCGGCAAACGCAGTAGGGTCGCGATTGGCCATGCCGAGCAGCAGACCGATCGTTTCTGCCGGCTGGACGATGATCCCCGGCCCGGCCTCGACCTCCTGATAGGCGTAGCGCGTGAACATGTGCAGCGGCGCGTCGAAGCGCAGGCACTCTTCGACCGTCGCGGCTGTTGCTTCCGGTGAGGCGAAGAAGCGGCGCGGGTCGCCGCCTTGCGCAAGGATCGAGCGCACCGCATTGCCGGTCTGGTGGACAGTTGCTTCATGGCCGGCATTGAGCAAAAGGATGGCCGAGGATACCAGCTCGTCCTCCGACAGTTTCTGGCCGTCCTCCTGTGCCGCAATCAGCAGCGACAGAAGATCCTCGCCCGGCCTCTTTCGCCGCTCGGCGACGTAGCCGCGCAGAAAATCGGAAAAGTCGCGCGCGGCGCGATTGGCCGTGTCCTCCGTCCCGCGGGTGCGGCCATGCATGTACATGGCGACCATCCGATGCGACCAGTCGAGGAGCTGCGGCCCCATGTCGACCGGCACGCCGAGCATTTCCGCAATGATGGTGATCGGCAAGGGAGCTGCGAATGCCGGCAGCAGGTCGACTCCTCCTGGTTCGAAACGGTCGATCAGTTCGTTGGCCAGCGCCTCGACACGTGGCCTGAGCCGCTCGACCTGGCGCGAGACGAAGGCGCGGTTGACCAGCGTTCTGAGCCGTGTGTGGACAGGCGGCTCCAGCTCCAGCATCGAATTGGCCTCGATGCCGTCGAACGCGCTGAGGTGCGTGCGGTCCTGACCGATGCCTCGGCTGTCCGGAATGCCGGCCGGGTTCTGCCGGCCGAAGCGGCGATCGCGCAGCAGCCGGTTGACGTCGTCGAAGCCGCCAAAGCACCAGAAACCAAACTCCTCCCAGAAGAAGGCGTTCGATGCGCCATGCAGGAAGGCGTAGGCTTCGTACGGATTCTGGAAGAACGCCGGCTCGTGCGGATCGAGCCGCAGGCGACGCGTGGCTGGATCAAAAGCAAGGTAGGGCGGCTTCAATTCGGTCATGCCAGATCATTAGCGCGGCTTGCCAGTCTGGTGCCAGACCGTATGTTGGCCCTCCAGTGAGGTGAGCCGCCGAAGCGGTTGCGGAAGGACGGTTTTCATGAATGTGATCGTGGTCGGTGCAGGCATTGCCGGGCTATCCACGGCGTGGTCACTGGTCAGGGCCGGGCACCTCGTCTCGATCGTCGAGCAGGGACCGATCCCCAATCCGCTCGCCGCCTCGGGCGATCATCACCGCATCATCCGCCGCGCCTACCGGGCCGGAACGGGCTACGGCCGGCTGATCACCGAAGCCTATGAAGCCTGGGATGAGATGTGGGCCGATCTCGGCGAAAGCCATCTCGATCCGCGCGGCTTCATCTGCATTTCGCGCCAGCCGGGAGATGAGGCCGAGGAATACCGAGAAGGCATGGAAGCCGGGAACTACCCGTTCGAATTGTTCGAGCCGGATGCCGCGGTCGAACGCTGGCCGTTCCTGGAACCTGGTTCATTCCGCTATGCGTATTTTTCGCCGGACGGCGGCGCGCTGCACTGCCGCAAGATCGCCGCCGGCCTCGCCAGGTGGCTGCGCGCGAACGGCGCCAATGTCTACGAGAACAGCAAGGTGGTCGAGATCGACGCCGAGGCCGGGCATATCGTGCTGGCAGGCGGCGAAACGATGCAGGCCGACCGGATCGTCGTCGCTGCCGGCGCCTGGGTGCTGAAACTGTTCCCGGAGCTGGACGGCGAGCTGAAAACCTGGCGCACCGCGCTCGCCTATGTCGAACCGCCGGCGGATCTGCAGGCAGCCTGGCAGGCAGCGCCGGTTGTCCTCGACATTGGCGGCACTGTCGACGGCTACGCAATCCCGCCGACAGGCGGCGCCGGCATGAAATTCGGCTCGGGCCTGCACAGGGTGCCGACCAGCGATGCCGACTGGAACCGTCAGCCGGTGCCGGGCGAGGGTGAGGCGATCCGCAACCTGTTTTCGCCGCCGCTTGCCCGTATCGAGGAGTATAAGGTCACCGAGGTGGTCACCTGCGCCTACACATTCACCGCCGACGAGAAATTTCTGGCACACCAGAAAGGCAGATGCCTGGTCGTCTCGGCCTGCTCCGGCCACGGCTACAAGTTCGGCGCGGCAGTCGGCAGAAGGGTTGCGGCCTGCGTCGGCAATGGCGATGTCGACGGCCTGAAGAAATGGCTCAGGGCAGAGGTGGCCTGAGCGGCTGCTAGTACCGGCAGTGGCGTGGGATGTGCACGCGCCGCCAGCTGGATGAGCCCTCCCTGACCACCACGCGGCGAGCCACTGTCTGATAAGACGCCGGAATGTCGACGATGCGCTGTTGCTCCGGCCGCACGAGAACCTCTTCGGCGACGCTCTCGTATTCGGCGGGCAGGACAACGCGCCGCCGGCGTTCCGGCTCAATCACGACGATCTCGGCCACGCGTTCATAGCGCGCCTTGTGCCTGACCTTGCACAGCACCTTGCGGCCATTGATGATGCGCCATTCCCAGGAATAGCCGCCGTCATCGACCCTCACGGACCGGTAGATGGTGCGGGTGATGGCGGGCACGATCTCGTAGCTGACGCGCGCCGGCGCGATCTGCACCACGCGCTCGCGCGTCCCGTAGATTGGCGCCTCGTATTCCACCTGCTGGCCGGCTGGGCTGACGAGCACATCCTCGTAGACGGTGTCGTAGACGGCCGGCCGATTGACCTGCTCGTAGCATTCGACCGCGCGTCCGCCGGCCGCCGTTTCCGACATTGTGCCGAGCATGGTCAGGCCGGCAATGGCGAAGGAAGAAGCTTTCCTGGTCATGGAACTCCCCCTGTTCGAACCGCATGAAGCGGGTTCAACGTTGAACTGTAGGGAAAGCCATGTCGTGGAAAAGGCGATTCATCAAACTTCGTTAATTCGACTACCTGAGTCCGACAGACAAATTCTTGCTGCCAATTAAGCATCCGCTAACAATCAACGAATAACATTTGACGTATTCGAGTTGATTGACTTGGTCGCTGGTCAGGAACGTCGTGGGGGGACGTAGCTGGCCATCCGGTGTCGCATGCGATCCCGCGTTTTCCGCATATCTCGTCCTGCAATAATCCTTTCAGTAAATGTGACGTTGCCCTTGGATCCTCCACCCAGGCTGCAAGTCGTACCTGTGGCGGCGTTCCTTTGCGAGCGCCGGGCAAATGGAGGCCGACATGCCCGCAGAACTTGTTGCGAAATCCGTTGTGCAACTGCCGGCACCGACGGCTTCCACCGCAAGCCATGAACTCACCGACCTTTGCCTGGCACTCTGGGCCAGAATGGGATTGTCCTGGAAGCCTGCCGTCGAATGGTTCCCACGCGTGGTCGTTCTGCATTCGGCGATCTACCGCACGATGTTCGACTCCTCGTCGGAAGGGGACATCGATGCCGTTCTTCTGGCCGATGAGCGGCGTAACTCGCCGCTGGACAACCTGCGTGACCACATTCCGCTGGCGATGGTGCCTGTCATCGATCTGGGCGGCCGTGCCGGCCGGTTCGCGGATGTACATTTCGATCTGATGCAGCAAACGACTTGGGCGGAGACGGCAAAATGCATACTCGATTTTCGCCGCCGCCGCGAACAGCTTGCCGCGCACATCCGTTCGACAAATACGCCCGAAACGCGCTTTCTTGCGCATGCCTTCGTCGCCGGCAGAAGCATCGAAGCCAAGCGCTATCCGATGACGTCGGCCTCCATAAGCTATCCGGGCTTTCCGTCGGCGGCCAAGACGATCCCGATCGCCGAAGATCTCTCCCATCGCGGACTTCTGCTTAAGACCTTCTTCGACCGCGTGCATGAGTGCGGCGCCTGCGGGTCGCGGCGGCTTACCGTTCGCGAGGAATGTCCCTCCTGCCGTTCGGCCGATATGTTCGAGGCCGAGCTTATTCATCATTATCGTTGCGCGGCTCTTCGTCCTGAAGGCGATTTTCGGCAGGGAAGCGCACTGGTCTGCCCCAAATGCAGCCAGCAATTGCGTCACTATGGAAAGGACTATGACAAGCCCGGCCACTCGCAAATCTGCAGGAGGTGCAAGGATTCGACATCGGAGCCGGCTGTTGGATTCGTCTGCCAGGATTGTGATGCGCGGGCTGATGGCGACAGCGTTAAACGTATCGACTTTTTTTCCTACGCACTCACGGATCAGGCGCTGTCTCTGCTCACCAGTCCGGAGAAAAAGCTGCCAACGTCCTTGTTGGGGTTGCCGCCATCCCTGGTTCAGGAACTCGACCGCGCACGCATGACCGGAGCGAAGGGCCCGCCGTTGGCGGTCACGGAATTGCGTTACGGAGCACGAGAGTCGCTCATAAAATCAAAGGGCCAGGACGTCTTTGAGAAACTGCGCCGTCTCTTCATCGAAAACCTGAGCAATTACCTTGCGGAGACAGGATCGGTGCACAAAGGCGCCGCCGCCGACTATTTCATCATGACGGCGAAGGGCGACGAAACATTGTCGGAGCAGATATCGGCAATGCTTTCAATCTGCGAGGCGTCTTTGGGCGAAAAGCTTGATCCTCGCCCTCGGGTGGCGACCAAAACGGGGCAAGCCTCGCGTTGAATGATCTCGAACTCGGATTTGCGTTCCTGCTAGCTCAATCGACGGCGAGCCTGGCCTCCGTTTTCTGGTACACGCTGGTCTTTGAGTTCCCCCGCTACATCATTCCGTTCGTCGCGGCCGCTGTGACCATGCGTTCGGGTGATGCCGCGGGTTCGATTGACCATGAGCGTCCATTACGGCCCAATGTAAGCATCATTCTGGTTGGCCATAATGAGGCTGAGTCCATCGAAACCTGCGTCCGCTCGTTGCGGGAACAGTCTTTCAATGACTTCGAAGTTGTCATTGTCAGTGATGGTTCGACCGATCGGATGAGCAGGGTCTCGCAAGCTCTGGTCAAGAGAGGTTATGCCTCGCGCATCATTTCGACGGATCTGAGGGGCGGCAAGGCGAGCGGGATCAATCTGGCGTGCCGCGTAGCCAAAGGCGACATACTGATCAATGTCGATTGCGACTGTTCGTTTGATCGGTACGCGATCGAGAATATTCTCGGTCCCTTTTCGGATCCAGCGGTTGGAGCGGCATGCGGCGATATTGCACCGCGCAACGGCCACGCGAGTATCGTCGCCCAGTTTCAGGAGATCGAATATTTACAGTCGATTTCGGTCGGAAAGCGTATTGCTGGAGCTCTCGATCAGGTCGTTTGCATTTCGGGAGCGTTCAGCGCCTTCAGGCGCAAAGCCCTTTTGGGGGTTGGGGGATTCGACGTAGGCGGTGGCGAGGATCTGGATGTCACGCTGAGATTGCGGCGGGCGGGCTGGCGCATGGCCTATGTCCCGGATGCGATCTGCTATACGGACGTCCCGATAACCGCATACCAATATATCCGCCAGCGATTGCGCTGGGAGCGCGATGCCATTTGGCTACGCTTTCGCAAACACTACCGCCTGTTTCGTGTCTCGGACTCGGGTTTCCGGCTTCCGGAGGCCCTACACCAATGGGATTTCCTCCTTTTCAACGTCGTTGGTGCCGCGATATTCCCGCTCTATCTCGTCTGGCTTGCCCTCCAGTACGGCTCTTTCACGCCCGCGATCCTCATCGGCATGCAGTGCGGCCTCCTGGTTCTCGACGTGTTTGTGCTGGCGCTGGCCAGTTGGACCACCGAGCGACGGGGGTTCTGGCGAAGCATATGGTTCCTGCCCGGCTACTCCCTGTTCATGACCTATGTGATGAGACCCGTTCGATTGATCGCCTATATCGATGAATGGGTGTTCTCAGGTTCACATCGCGACAACTACACGCCGATCAAAGTTCGGCTAGAGCGGCCCTGGTAGAGAACGAGTTTCAGATGAAACACATTCGAAAACATGTCCGAGTGGACAATCTGGGAAAACAGCAGCGCGCGAGTGTGGGAAGTTGGGGTCGCATCGTTTACCTCGCTCTCCTCGGTTTGTTTTCCTCTTCGATCGTCTACTACCTCATTGGTGATGCGGTCGTCTTGTCAGCGGACGGTATTGTCCTGAAGGATCGGTATGCCGTCGATGCCGCCTATCCGGCCAAGGTAACGCATGTCTTTGTCAAGGCGGGAGACAAGGTCGAGCCCGGTACATTGCTCGTCGAGCTTCAATCGTTCGACATGGTCAAGGAGATCGCGGAGCTGCTGTTGCGACAGGGTGAACTCGCCGTTCGCGAGGGCCAGCTCCACAGCCGACACGAAGCGATCCAGTCCGTGATGCCGCTGGCCGAGCGGACAGCGCGTGAAACCAGGACGACACTTGCGAGAATCGACACCATCGTCACGGCAGGCATCGTCTCGACTTCGACGAAGGACGAAGCCGTTCGTGGCAGCTTCCAGGCCGCCGAACATCTGGCTGATCTGACCGGTCAATTGCAAGCGACCAAATCCGAACTCGCCCTGGTGGCGCAATTCCGTGCGAGATCGGGCGAGGCTATGGATGAGGTAAAGGCCATATATGACGGCGGGAACATCCGCTCGGTCACGGAGGGGGTCGTTGGCGCGAAGGTGCCGGTCCCTGGCCAGGTGCTGCGGTTCGGCGATCCGCTTCTACAGATCGACGGCGGCAAGTCCTACGTCCTCGCCTATCTGCCGGACAACTATCTGTTTTCGCTGCGCGAAGGAATGGCGGTCGACGTGGGTAACGGAACCGAGCGTGCAAGAGGAACAGTCGAAAAGATTCTGTCGGTCGCCGACGCGTTGCCGGACGAGTTTCAGAACATGTTCCGGCCCCGCGAGAGGTCAAGGCTGATCCGTATCGCACTCGATGAGGCGAATTCCTTCGCGGTCTCGCAAAAAGTATCAGTGAGTGGTTGCGCGTTCGGCTTCTGTTGGGCCAGGTAATGCCTGCTTAATCCTGCGGAGGCAGCTACTTAGCCGTCCCGGGAACGCAGTCAATCTTCCTCGCCCGATACGACGTTCCAGGCCCTTCGCGTTGCCAGCAACGCCAGTGCCACCATGGCCGCGCGAAACCGTGGGATCAAAGAGGTGAAGTCAATCCACCAGGATCCGTGCCGCGTCCTCCGGGCACCGTCCGGCAAGCTTGATTCGTTTTAACCAAGTGGCTAGGAGAGGCGGCCTTGCGCTAGGGTGAGCCGGCATCCTATTTACACAATAACGATCCAGAACCGATTCTGCCCGATTGCAAATCTCCGGCGCCGGAATCCCATCCTCAAAAAGGGATAGTCCATGAAGAACCCCGTCGAAACCTACATGAACCTCGTTCCGATGGTGGTCGAACAGACCAATCGCGGCGAGCGGGCCTACGACATTTTCTCGCGGCTCCTCAAGGAGCGCATCATTTTCATCACCGGCCCGGTCGAGGATGGCATGGCGACGCTGGTCTGCGCGCAGCTGCTGTTCCTCGAGGCGGAGAATCCGAAGAAGGAAATCAACCTCTATATCAACTCGCCCGGCGGCGTCGTCACCTCCGGCATGGCGATCTACGACACGATGCAGTTCATCAAGCCTGCGGTGTCGACGCTCTGCATCGGTCAGGCCGCCTCGATGGGCTCGCTGCTCTTGACGGCGGGCCACAAGGACATGCGCTTTGCCACCCCGAACGCCCGCATCATGGTCCACCAGCCTTCCGGCGGCTTCCAGGGCCAGGCTTCCGACATCGAGCGCCACGCCCAGGACATCATCAAGCTGAAGCGCCGCCTCAACGAGGTCTACGTCAAGCACACCGGCAAGAGTTATGATGAGATTGAAAAAACGCTCGACCGTGACCATTTCATGACTGCCGACGAGGCCAGGGATTTCGGCCTCATCGACAAGGTCATTTCGTCACGTGAGCCGGTCGAAGGTATTGCCTTATAGGCCCGCGGTGGCCCCGCGGTGGCAATGAGTGGCGGGATCACGCGCTTTTGGCGCGGCTTGCGGCATTTCGGCCACAATTGGCTGTTCCCTCGACGGGTGCAATTGCCTACGTTAAGGCTATGTTGATTTTCGACGGCTTAGCTTTGCGTGGGGTTGTTCGAATCATTGCCCCGTTTTCCGATTTGTGTTTCGTACGGAATGCGTTGCGGGAGCCGGGGCACTGGCGGCGGCGGATTCCCGCGATAGATTGAATATGCGCCCTTTCAACCAGACCATCGGCGGGCGGCCATGAAAGGACATGAAAATGAGCAAGGTCGGCAACAACAGCGGTGATTCCAAGAACACGCTTTATTGCTCGTTTTGCGGCAAAAGCCAGCACGAAGTGCGCAAGCTGATCGCCGGGCCGACGGTGTTCATCTGCGACGAATGCGTCGAACTGTGCATGGACATCATCCGCGAGGAGAACAAGACCTCGATGGTGAAGTCGCGCGAGGGCGTGCCGACCCCGCAGGAAATCCTCAAGGTTCTCGACGACTACGTCATCGGCCAGCCTTACGCCAAGCGCGTGCTGTCGGTGGCCGTCCACAACCACTACAAGCGCCTCGCCCATGCCGGCAAGAACAACGACGTCGAGCTGGCGAAGTCGAACATCCTGCTGATCGGCCCGACCGGCTGCGGCAAGACGTTGCTGGCGCAGACGCTGGCCCGCATCATCGACGTCCCCTTCACCATGGCCGACGCGACGACGTTGACCGAGGCCGGCTATGTCGGCGAGGACGTCGAAAACATCATCCTGAAGCTGTTGCAGTCGGCCGACTACAATGTCGAGCGCGCCCAGCGCGGCATCGTCTATATCGACGAGATCGACAAGATCTCGCGCAAGTCGGACAATCCCTCGATCACCCGCGACGTGTCGGGCGAGGGCGTGCAGCAGGCACTTTTGAAGATTATGGAAGGCACTGTCGCCTCCGTGCCGCCGCAGGGCGGCAGGAAGCATCCGCAGCAGGAATTCCTGCAGGTCGACACCGCCAACATCCTGTTCATCTGCGGCGGCGCTTTCGCCGGCCTGGACAAGATCATCTCGGATCGCGGCAGGAAGACCTCGATCGGATTCGGCGCCATCGTCGCTTCGCCCGAGGATCGCCGCACCGGCGATGTTTTCCGCCTGGTCGAGCCTGAGGATCTGTTGAAGTTCGGCCTCATTCCCGAGTTCGTCGGCCGTCTGCCTGTCCTGGCGACGCTGGAGGATCTCGACGAGCCGGCGCTGATCCAGATCCTGACCGAACCGAAGAACGCGCTGGTCAAGCAGTATCAGCGGCTGTTCGAGATGGAGAATGTCGACCTGACCTTCCATGAGAACGCGCTGTCGGCGATCGCCAAGCGCGCCATCGAGCGCAAGACCGGCGCACGCGGCCTGCGTTCGATCATGGAAGCGATCCTGCTCGACACCATGTTCGAGCTGCCGGCACTGGAAGGCGTGCGCGAAGTGGTTATTTCGGAAGAGGTGGTGTCAGGCAACGCCAGGCCGCTCTACATCTATTCCGAGCAGAAGGAAAAGAAGGGCAACGTCAGCGCCTGACGTGAGCCGGCAATGGATTTTTCTGAAACGGCGCCGCAGGGCGCCGTTTTGCTGTCGCACACCGCGTATGGCGCCGCGTAGTGGCTGCGGATTGGAGGGACGGACCGTGTTGACCCTTGATCTTTACCCCCCGGGCCTCCAACTAAAGGCGGAAGGCCGTGGTGCCGAATTCTGTGCTGTAAAACTCCCGTCACAAACGGTGGTAGGCGGAACGATCCCCGGTCGTTAATATGAGATTCGCGGTTGGCCGATTGGCGGCCGCGACATGAAAGGTTGGACAATGGCCAAATTATCCAAGGCTCCCAGCGACGGCGTCTTCGCAGTCCTCCCACTGCGCGACATCGTGGTGTTCCCGCACATGATCGTTCCGCTCTTCGTCGGGCGCGAAAAGTCGATCAAGGCGCTGGAAGAAGTGATGGGTCAGGAAAAGCAGATCCTGCTCGCGACCCAGATGAATGCCGCCGACGACGATCCGGAGCCCGATGCCATCTTTGACATCGGCACGCTCGCCAATGTGCTGCAATTGCTGAAACTGCCGGACGGCACCGTGAAGGTGCTGGTCGAAGGTGCCTCGCGCGCGAAAATCGTCGCGTTCACCGACCGTCCCGACTTCCACGAGGCCCGTGCTGCGGCGCTGGTCGAACCGGAGGAGGAAGAGGTCGAAGTCGAGGCGCTGGCACGTTCCGTGGTCACCGACTTCGAGAACTACGTCAAGCTGAACAAGAAGATCTCGCCCGAAGTGGTGGGTGCTGCCAGCCAGATCGACGACTATTCCAAGCTCGCCGACACGGTCGCTTCGCACCTTGCCATCAAGATCCCCGAGAAGCAGGAGATGCTCGCCACGCTGTCCGTCAAGGAACGGCTGGAAAAGGCGATGGGCTTCATGGAAGCCGAAATCTCGGTGCTCCAGGTGGAGAAGCGCATCCGCTCGCGCGTCAAGCGCCAGATGGAGAAGACGCAGCGCGAATACTACCTCAACGAGCAGATGAAGGCGATCCAGAAGGAGCTCGGCGAGGGCGAGGACGGCCGCGACGAGGCCGCCGAGATCGAGGCGCGGATCAAGAAGACCAAGCTCTCCAAGGAGGCCCGCGAAAAGGCGGAAGCCGAGCTGAAGAAGCTGCGGACGATGTCGCCGATGTCGGCTGAATCGACCGTCGTGCGCAACTATCTCGACTGGCTGCTGTCGATCCCGTGGGGCAGGAACTCCAAGGTCAAGCAGGACCTGGCCTTTGCCCAGAATGTGCTCGATACCGATCATTTCGGCCTCGACAAGGTCAAGGACCGCATCGTCGAATACCTCGCTGTGCAGAGCCGCCAGAAGAAGCTGAAGGGGCCGATCCTGTGCCTCGTCGGACCTCCCGGCGTGGGCAAGACCTCGCTCGGCAAGTCGATCGCCAAGGCGACCGGCCGTGAGTTCATCCGCATGGCGCTGGGCGGCGTGCGTGACGAGGCCGAGATCCGTGGTCACCGGCGCACCTACATCGGCTCGATGCCTGGCAAGGTCATTCAGTCGATGAAGAAGGCGAAGAAATCCAACCCGCTCTTCCTGCTCGACGAGATCGACAAGATGGGCCAGGATTTCCGCGGCGATCCGTCATCGGCTTTGCTCGAGGTGCTCGATCCCGAGCAGAACTCGACGTTCATGGACCATTACCTCGAGGTCGAATACGACCTGTCGAGCGTGATGTTCGTGACGACGGCGAACACGCTGAACATCCCTGCGCCCTTGATGGACCGTATGGAGATCATCCGTATCGCCGGCTACACCGAGGACGAGAAGATCGAGATCGCCAAGCGTCACCTGATGCCCAAGGTGATCCGCGACCACGCGTTGCAGCCGAAGGAGTTCTCCGTCGGCGAGGACGCGATCCGCGGCATCATCCAGACCTACACCCGTGAAGCGGGCGTCAGAAGCCTGGAGCGCGAGCTGATGAAGCTCGGGCGCAAGGCGGTGACCGAGATCCTGAAGACGAAGAAGAAGACGATCAACATCACGGCGGACAATCTTGCCGATTACCTTGGTGTTCCGCGCTTCCGCTTCGGCCAGGTCGAGAGCGACGATCAGGTCGGCGTGGTCACTGGGCTCGCCTGGACGGAAGTCGGCGGCGAGCTGTTGACGGTGGAAGGCGTCATGATGCCCGGCAAAGGCCGCATGACCGTGACCGGCAATCTGCGCGATGTGATGAAGGAATCGATCTCGGCGGCGGCCTCTTACGTCCGCTCGCGGGCCATCGATTTCGGCGTCGAGCCGCCGCTGTTCGACAAGCGCGATATCCACGTCCACGTGCCAGAGGGTGCAACCCCGAAGGACGGACCGTCGGCTGGCGTGGCGATGGCGACGGCGATCGTCTCGGTGCTGACCGGTATCCCGGTCAGGGCCGATGTGGCGATGACCGGCGAGATCACGCTGCGCGGCAGGGTGCTGCCGATCGGCGGCCTTAAGGAAAAGCTGCTTGCCGCACTCCGCGGCGGCATCAAGAAGGTGCTGATCCCGGAAGAGAACGCCAAGGATCTGGCGGAGATTCCGGAGAACGTGAAGAGCGGCATGGAGATCATTCCGGTCTCACGGGTTGGCGAAGTGTTGCGCCATGCGCTGGTGCGCATGCCGGAACCGATCCAGTGGGTCGAACCCGTCAATGCGCCGGCCGTGGTCGATGTCGGAGACGAGGCTGGTAAATCGCTGGCGCATTAGTGCTTGCTAAAGTTGCAATGCACAAAGAGAGAGCCGGGCCTTGAGCCCGGCTTTTTCATGTGAAGAACCGCGGATTTCCGGGCTTTTTTCGACTTTCCTGGCGCTTTTCGACTTGGTTGCCGGAGCGCTTCTTTCTAAAGTCCGTTTCCTGCCGGATGAGTCGAGTGTTCCGGTTTTCTCATGGAAGGGAATTTTTATGAACAAGAACGAACTGGTGTCCGCTGTCGCCGATGCCGCGAGTATTTCGAAGGGTGACGCGCAGTCGGCGGTTGATGCGGTGTTTTCCGTGATCACCGGCGAACTGAAAAAGGGCGGCGATGTCCGGCTTGTCGGCTTCGGAAATTTCACCGTGTCAAAACGCGCCGCGTCGACCGGCCGCAATCCGCAGACCGGTGCGGAAGTGAAGATCCCGGCGCGCACCGTGCCGAAGTTCTCGGCCGGCAAGGGCCTCAAGGACGCGGTCAACTAGGCGCCTCCTTAAGTCTTTCAGAGAAAAGAAAAGCCGGCATATCCGGTTTTTCTTTTCTGTTGGAAAAGGCGGCGCTATGCCGTCGGCGCGTCGGTGCGCATCAAGCCTTCTTTCTTGAGATCGGTCCACAGCGCCGATGGCAGCTTTGCGTCGAGCAGCGAGCGATTGCTTTCGACTTCGCCCGGCCGCTGGCCGCCGGGGATTACCGAGACGACGGAAGGATGCAGCAGCGGGAACTGCAGCGCCGCCTCGATCAGGCGCACGCCGTGGCGTTTGCAGACGGCCTCGATGCGGGTGACGCGGTCGATGATGTCCTGCGGCGCCTCCGAATAATTGTAGTAGGCGCCGGGGTTCGGCCCGGTTGCCAGGATGCCGGAATTGTAAGGCCCGCCGAGAACGATGCCGATGCCGCGTTGCTGGCATAGCGGCAGGAAAGACTGCAGCGCTTCCTGCTCCAGCAGCGTGTAACGCCCGGCAAGCAGGAACAGATCGAAATCGCCGCGCTCGGCCAGCGTCTGGGCAACCTGCCACTCGTTGATGCCGCCGCCGAATGCCTTGATCACGCCCTGGTCGCGCAATGCCAGCAATCCGTAGTAGCCGGAGCTCATGAATTCCTGGATGCGCTGGTCCGAGGCTTCCTTGCTGCCATGGGTGAAGATGTCGACATCGTGCACGAAGAGGATGTCGATGCGGTCGACGCCGAGCCGTTCCAGCGAGGCCTCGAAGGAGCGCATGACGCCGTCATAGCTGTAATCGTAGACCTCTCGGCGCGATGGCGTGTCGAAGAATTTGCCGATGCCGGTGCGCTGTTCCGGCGGGCAGGCGCGCATTATGCGCCCGACTTTGCTGGACAGCACGTAGTCGTCGCGCTTCTTCGAACGCAGGAACGGATTGAGCCGCGTTTCGGCTAGGCCTAGCCCATAAAGCGGCGCGGTGTCGAAGTAGCGGCAGCCGACCCGCCATGCCGCCTCCAGCGTAGCATTGGCATCCTCGTCGGAGACGGCGCGGTAAAGATTGCCGAGCGGTGCGGTGCCGAAGCCGAGCTCGGTGAAGGTGATGCCGCCATTGCCGATGCGGTCGAAATGCCGTGTCTTCATATGTCGTCGTTTCCTCATTCACGATTTGCCGTGACACTATCACGGCTGTAGCGCATCAAAAGCACTGCGTGTCGTTGGACACCGATTTTCGCGGTGATAGCATGAATGAAAACAAGCTGTTCGGGGCAAAGGTGACTAAGATATTCAAATGGTTCTCCGGCACCGGCAGGCTGGTGCAAATGTCATGACGGACGCCGGCGAAAACCTGTTTGGGATTGCGCTGAACGAGCTTGGCACCGTGCTGGAGCGTATCGACGCAAGCCGCATCGACGCCGCTTGCGCCATCTTGGCCGGTGCGAAAAAGATCGTCACCTATGGCTGCGGCCGCGAGGCGCTGCAGGTCAAGGGTTTTGCCATGCGGCTCTATCATCTCGGTCTGCCGGTGTCGGTCGTCGGCGACATGACCACGCCGCCGCTGGGCGAGGGCGATGTCTTCCTCGCCAGTTCCGGCCCGGGTGAGACGTCGACGGTGCTGACCTTGATGCAGGTCGCGCGCGAGGCCGGTGCCACAGTCCTGCTGCTCACCGCGCAAGCCGACAGCACTGCCGCAAAGCTGGCCGACTTCACACTGCTTATCCCGGCTCAGACCATGGCCGACGACCAGGGTCCCGAAAAGACATCCGTCCTGCCGATGGGCTCGGTCTTCGAAGGCGCGCTGTTCGTCCTCTTCGAAGTGATGGTGCTGAAGCTCAGGGACCTGACCGGCGTCTCGGCGGAAGCGATGCGCGCCCGCCACACCAATATGGAGTAGGTGTCATGCGCTACGAATTGATGCTGCCGCATCAGATACGCAAGGTGATCGCCGAAAACCGGCCGGTCGTGTTGCCGCTCGGTGTGCTTGCATATCACGGCGAGCACATGGCCGTCGGCATGGACACGCTGGCGGTGGTCAAGAGCCTGGAACTGTTCGAAAAAGAAGCCGAAATCGTCATTCTGCCACCCTTCTATTACGGCGCGGCGAGCTATGCCGTTGCAGCACCGGAGGGCAGTGGTTCGCTGCAGGTCGGCGGCAATGTGCTGGCGCCATTCGCGGAAGAACTGTTCTATAGCCTGCTGCGCATCGGCTTCCGCAACATCCACGCCATCATTCACCACCAGACCGAAAATTTTGCCGCCGGCATGCCAACCGATCTCGCCTTCAAGGCCGCCGGTCGGCAGGCGATCTTCCGCTTCCTGGAGAAAGAACGTGGCGAAGGCTGGTGGGGCTCTGCGGCGATGGCCGACTATTATGCCGAGCACGCCGAGGGCAGCAATTTCTTCAACTGGGTGCAGGTGCATCCCCTAATGCCGGCTTCAATGCACAGCCGGTACCCGTTCGACCATGCCGGCACCGGCGAGACGTCGCTGATGCTGGCGCTGTACCCGGAAGCGGTGGATGCCGGCCGCTTCGCCGACAACACCGGCTGGTACACGGCAAGTGCGCCCGAAGCCTCGGCGGAATTGGGGCAAAAAGGGGTTGCCATGATCCTCGAGCATTTGCGGGCAACGCTTTCGGGTTAGCGCTTTTCCCTTCTCCCACAACAAGGGGAGAAGAGAGAGCCGGCGCAGTTATTTCACCGCGCCCGCTGTCATGCCCATGATCAGGTAACGCTCGAGCGCGATGCCGATGACGGCGAGCGGTGTGATGGCGGCGGTGGCAAGCGCCGCCATCGACCACCAGTTGATGCCTTGTGAGCCGGTCTGGCTGGCCACCATGACAGGAATGGTCTTTGCGTCGGTCGAGGTCAAAAGCGCGGCGAAGAAATACTCGTTCCAGCACAGCACCATCGCCAGGATGAAGGCGGCGACCATGCCCGGCAGCGCGATCGGCATGACGATGCGCAAGAAGGCGCCCCAGATCGACAGGCCGTCGACGAGTGCTGCCTCCTCCAGCTCCACCGGGATGGAGTTGAACTGGTCGCGCATGATCCAGATGACGATCGGCAGCACCATCAGCGTATAGAGCAGGATCAGCCCGACGCGTGTGTCGAGCAGGCCGACCTCCCGGTAAAGCACGAGGAAGGGCAAGGCCAAAACCACCGGCGGCAGGATCAGCTGAGACAGGAAGAAGAAGGAAATATCCTCGTTCCTGAACCAGGCGAACTTGTAACGATAGCGGGTCAGCCCGTAGGCGGCGAGGCTGCCGATGACGATGGCGAGGCTCGACGCGCCGACCGAAGTGATGACCGAATTCATGAAGCGCTTGATGAATTCGTCGCGCACCGTCGACGTCCGAAAGATCGAGTCCGGCGACAGGCCGAGCGAACGCCAGCCTTTCCAGTCGGGCCGGAAGTCGACGAACGGGATCAGATGGCCCTGGGTGACGTCGACCGCGGTCTTGAACGAAGTGGTTATCGTCCAATAGATCGGGAACAGGCAGATGAAAGCCCAGAAGATGAGCGCGCCGTAGATGAAGACGCGGTTGGCGACGAAGCTCGCCGGCGAGCGGATTTCGGAAGCGGCATAGTCGGTGGTCTGAACGCTCATCTTGCCGGCCCGATCAGTTGACGTTGCGCACGAAGCGGCTGGCGAACTTCAGCAGCCAGGTCACGAACACGATGATGATGATCAAATAGGCCATCGCCAGCATCGTGCCGTAGCCGACGTTCGAACGGTCGCGATATTCGCGGTAGATGAAACTGGACACCGAATCGGTCGCGCCGCCCGGCCCGCCGGAGGTGACGGTGATGATGATATCGGCGAGCTTCAGCTTGAAGATGATGCGCAGGATGACCGCTGTCACCGACACCGGCAGCATCAGCGGGAAGGTGACCTGCCAGAAGGTCTGCCAGGCGGTGGCGCCATCGACACGCGCTGCCTCGAGCACCTCGCGCGACATTGCCTGCAGGCCGGCGAGCAGCATGATCATCATGAACGGGATGAACGTCCACGCGTCGAGCACCATGATCGAGATGCGGGCGGTGATCGGGTTGGAGAAGAAGGCCGGGTTTTCCCAGCCGAGATGCCGCGCCAGCGTCGCGGCGGGCCCGAAGCGGTATTCCATCAGCGACTTGCCGATCATCCACGACACCGCCACCGGCGACAGCATCAGCGGCATGAGAAACACGACGCGGAAGAATTTTCGTGCCCTAATCTGCGCGTTGAGCAGCAGCGCCAGGCCGAAGGCGATGACATATTCGACGAACACCGCCAGCACGTAGAGCACCATGTTGAACAGCGCGTTGCGATAATAGGCGTCGTTCAGCATCTGCCAGAAATTGTCGAGCCCGTTGAACTGCCGTCCGCTGAAGGAACTGAGGTTCCAGTCGGTCAGCGCGATGTAGAAGCCGAACAGCGTCGGGAAGATCACCATGGCAATGGTAAACAGCAGCGCCGGCAGCAGGAACAGCGCGCGCTGGCCGTCCTCGCCGCGCGTCAGCACCTGGCCGATGCCGAGCGCGACACCCCACAGCACGTAGGCGTAGACCACCGGCCGCCAGGTGTCGAAGCCGATGGTGTCGACCTCGCTCTTGTAGAGGATTTGCAGCGCGATCACCGCCAGAAGGCCGAGCGTCGCAGCAGCCATCAGCGCCCAGCCAAGCCGTTTGCGGCTCCGCGGAATCAGGTCGGATGGCACGGCGCCTGCCGGCCATTCACTTGTCGACAAAGTCTGGTCAGCCAGGGTCCGGTCAGCCACGCGTCTTGCCTGTTCACAGGAGGCTCGATGACCGGCCGAGCCGATCGAGGCCGGGCCGGTAAAGCGGATGTCCGGCGGCTGTGCGCCGCCGGACCAGGTTTAACGATCTCAGCCTACATGCCGAGCGATGCCTTGTAGAGCTTGACCTGTTTGTCGCGGCCGATCTGGTCGGTCAGCTTCTCCCAGGCGGCTGCGATGGCGTCGGCGCCTTCCTGCGCCTTCATCTTGCCGGCAAAGGTGTTGGCCAAAATGTCCTCGGCGGCGCTGTAGTACTGGAAGATGCCGGGGATGCGCGGCTCGATCGCCGCGTTTGGATGGTTGTAG
This sequence comes from Mesorhizobium sp. M0601, assembly GCF_040320845.1. Lineage (NCBI taxonomy): Bacteria > Pseudomonadati > Pseudomonadota > Alphaproteobacteria > Hyphomicrobiales > Phyllobacteriaceae > Mesorhizobium > Mesorhizobium sp. M0601. The sequence continues at coordinate 91,043 of NZ_JAMYQK010000004.1, read as the reverse complement.
CTGTCGGCTTCCGACTTCAGATACGAGGTGATGAACGCCTCGTCGTAGCCCGCCGCCACCCATTCCGGAATGTTGAAATGCGAGTTGCGATAGGGCTGGAAACCCGACGGATAGGCCGCGCACCAGAGCGACAGGTCCTTGCCGCCGAGGTGGGCAGCGGCAGACCATGCCGCCTTCTTCTTCTTTTCGTCGCTGTCGACGCGGGCCATGACGTAAACGCCCCAGCCGAGATAGGCGCAGTTCGGCGCATGGTTCGGGCCGCTGGCGAGCTTGTCCCACTGGCCGGTCTTGGAGTTGTAGACATCGTCCGAGCCCGGCAGGATCGAGAAGCCGGTGATGTCGCCGACGACCGAGGAATCGTTGGTCTTGACGTTCGAACCGACGTCGCCCCACCAGGTAACCATCGAACCGGTGCCTGCCAGGAATTGCTGGAAGGCGGTGGTGTTCGGGTCGGCGTTGATCTGGTCGGCAGGTTCGGAGGGCAGGGCATCGATGACGTCCTGGATCGCCCGCACCCATGCCGGATTGTTAACGCGCGGCTTCATCGTGTCGGCATCAAACAGCCAGGCCTTGTCATCGGGATGCTTGGCGTAGGCGCTGGCGCGGCTGCCGAGGAAATAAAAGCCGAAACCGCCCCAGGGCTTGGGCGCATCGAGATAGCCAAAGACGTCCTGGCCCTTCACCTGCTTGCCCTTGAGGAACTTCGTCACCGCCTGCACCTGCTGCCAGGTCTTCGGCACGCCCCATTCGCCTTCTCCGCCGCCGTCCTTCCAGGCCTTGGCGAGGTCGGCATCGGCAAACACGTCGGTGCGGTAGTTGAAATTATGTGCGTCGCCGTCAACGGTCACGCGATATTGCTTGCCGTCCCATGTGCCCACCGGCGGCTGCAGATAGGCCACGACATCCTTCATGTCGATCTGGTCCTTGACCCAGTCCGGCATCTCGGAGGTGAGACCCTTGCCGCAGACGTCGCCTTCGAACGGTGCCCCCATTTCGATGATGTCGAAATCGACGGTGCCGGTCGCGATCGACTGCTGCAGGCGGGCGTTGTAGTCAGCCTGCGCCAGGTCGATCCAGTTGATCTTGGCGCCGGTATAGGTCTCCCACGGCTTCAGGAAGCCGCGAAACAGCACATTGTGCAGGTTCTGGTTGTTGAGGCCCATGAAGGTGAGTTCGACACCGGCGAATTCGCCTTCCTTGACATTGGCCTTGGTGGCGCCAAGGCAAAGCTCGCCGACCTGCTGGAAGTCGGCATCGGTCGGCTGACCCTTGCCGACACCCGGAATCTGCAGGATCTGCGCGCGCAGGTCGTCGGCGGCCGCAGCCGTGCGCGTCAGCGCACCAAGTCCGGCGCTTGAGGCCGCCGCGAGGGCGGCCATGCTGGCCGCTCCCTTCAGCACGTCGCGGCGGGTGGCCCCGGCGCGGACAAGTTGGTTATAAAGGCTGACTTTCATTTCGTTCCTCCCAGAAGGTCAATTGTGAATTGGTTCAGATGGTGGAGCGCCGATTATGTTCCCCAACGACAGCGACTCCGGTAAATAGCGGCCCGAATTCTCCCTCCCGCGACGCTTGGCATTCAGTGCCGGACAAGCGTACCGGTGCGCCCGGAACAGGGTCATAAGCCGGACACTGTCACTATTCGCACAACGAAGTGCGGTGTCAACGTGAATGGGTTTTTTATCTATAAGAGACTGACTTGCCCTCGCCGTTTGCGTTGTTTAGCTTCACGGCAACTGAAGGGGGAATGATGGCTCAAGTCGCGATCCGCAATGTGGCCAAGGCGTTCGGAACCGTCAAGGTTCTGCACGATGTCAGCGTCGACATCGCCGACGGGCAGTTCGTGGTGCTGGTCGGGCCTTCCGGCTGCGGCAAGTCCACGCTGCTGAGGATGGTGGCCGGGCTGGAGACGGTCTCCGGCGGCACCATCGCCATCGGCGAGCGCATCGTCAACCATCTGCCGCCGGCCAAGCGCGACATCGCCATGGTGTTCCAGAACTACGCGCTCTATCCGCACAAGACGGTCGAGCAGAACATGGCCTTTGCTCTCAAGCTGCGCAAAACCGACCCGGCGGTGGTCACTGAGCGGGTCAAGCGCGCCGCCGACATCCTCGACCTCAATCCCTACCTCAAGCGCTATCCGCGCCAGCTCTCTGGCGGCCAGCGCCAGCGCGTCGCCATGGGCCGCGCCATCGTGCGCAACCCGCAGGTGTTCCTCTTCGACGAGCCGCTCTCCAATCTCGACGCCAAGCTGCGTGTCCAGATGCGCACCGAGATCAAGGAACTGCACCAGCGGCTGAAGACCACCACCATCTACGTCACCCACGACCAGATCGAGGCGATGACCATGGCCGACAAGATCGTGGTGATGCGCGACGGTCGCATCGAACAGGTCGGCGCGCCGCTGGAATTATTCGACCGGCCGGCCAACCTGTTTGTCGCCGGCTTCATCGGCTCACCCTCGATGAACCTGCTCAAGGGCGTCGTGCGCAAGGGCGACAAGCCTGTCGTCGAGATCGCCGGGACGCCGTTCCCGATTGCGGCGACCAGTGCCGTCGAGGATGGCCGTAATGTCGTCTACGGCGTGCGGCCCGAGCATCTCGAAATCCATCCCGATGGTGTTCCGGCGAAGATTTCGGTGGTCGAGCCGACCGGTTCCGAGACTTTGGTGTTCCTGCGCTTCGGCGAGGGCGAGATGGTGGCGCTGTTCCGTGAGCGCCACGACTTCAAGCCGGGCGACACACTGCACCTGAAACCGCGGCTCGACCAGGTGCATCTCTTCGACGCAGAGACCGGCAAGCGTCTCTGATTTCGCCCCAGCAAACTTCGCGAGGAATACCATGCTCAAAGGAATCAATCCGCTGCTCAATGCCGATGTGCTGCAGGCGCTGCGGGCGATGGGCCACGGTGACGATCTGATTATCGCCGACACCAATTTCCCGTCCGATTCGGTGGCGCGCCAGACCGTGCTTGGCCGGCTACTGCGCATCGATGCGTCGGCGGCCGACGTGGTCAAGGCGGTACTGTCGCTCTATCCGCTGGACACCTTCGTCGACGATGCCGCCGCGCGCATGGAGATCGTCGGCAAGCCGGACGACATTCCCGCCGTGCAGAAGGAAGTGCAAAAAGAGATCGATGCCGCCGAGGGCAAGGCCTGGCCGATGATCTCGGTCGAGCGCTACGCCTTCTACGAACGCGCCAAGAAGGCCTATTGCGTCATCCAGACCGGCGAGCGCCGCTTCTATGGCTGTTTTGCGTTCCGCAAGGGCGTCGTGCCACCGGATGCGGAGTAGCGGGATGCCGGCGAATCCGATCGTCATGAAGCCGGTTGTCATATTGGGCGTCTTCGTCGCCGATACGGCCTACCGCGCCGCCCGCCAGCCGCGCATGGGCGAGACGATCCTGGGCACGTCCTTCACGCTCGGCCCCGGCGGCAAGGGCTCGAACCAGGCGGTGGCGGCCGGCCGGCTCGGCGCCGATGTCACCTTCCTTACCCGCCTCGGCGTCGATCCCTTTGCCGACATGGCGAGACAGACCTGGTCGCACGCCGGCGTGAAGAGCGCCGTCATCGACACGCCGGAAAGCTACACCGGTGCCGCCTATATCTTCATCCAGGAGACGAGCGGCAACAACGCCATCATCGTCAGTCCCGGTGCGGCCATGCTGATCTCGCCCGCCGATATCGAGGCAAATGCCGGCCTGATCCGCGCGGCCGGCGTTTTCGTCACCCAGCTCGAACAGCCGATCGAGGCGGCGCTGCGGGCGCTGGAGATCGCGCGCGGGGCAGGGGTGACCACCATCCTCAACCCGGCGCCCGCGGCCAGGCTTCCGGACCGCATCTACACGCTTTGCGACTATGTCACGCCGAACGAAACCGAGGCCGAGGAACTGACCGGCATCAAGGTGTCCTCGATCGACGACGCCCGCCGTGCCGCCGACAGCCTGCTTGAGAAGGGCGTTGGGGCAGTCATCGTGACGCTTGGCGAAAACGGTGCGCTGCTGCACACGGCCGATCGTTCCGAGCATGTCGCAGCGGTCGCCGCCGGCCCGGTGGTCGAGACCACAGGCGCGGGCGACGCCTTCAACGGCGGCCTGGCTGCCGCGCTGTCGAGGGGGATCGAACCTCTGGAAGCGGTGCGCTTCGCCTGCGCCGTCGCCGGCATCTCGGTGACGCGCCCAGGCACCGCGCCGTCCATGCCGACGCTGCAGGAAGTCGAGGCGCTGCTCGCCAAGAGGTGAGACCGTATGGATTACATCATGAACGACGACGGTTTTTGACAAATCAACGTCGACATTTCTCCGACACCAGGGGACGTGACCCCAAAGGAGAAATGGCGCGAGTGACGGGGCTCGAACCCGCGACCTCCGGCGTGACAGGCCGGCACTCTAACCAACTGAGCTACACCCGCGCATGGACGAGCACGTGTCAGCCGTGTTCGTCGTTGGGGCGGTGGATAAGGGGTAAGCCACCGGGTGTCAAGCGGACCCGGACAGCATAACAGCAAACAGCAGAAGGTTTTTTGACAAGCCGAACTTTGTTGCCGAAACCGGCTCCCGGCCAAGCCACTGGCCGCTCATTTGGCCTTGCGAAGCCGGTCCTAACTGCTTAAAGGTCCGGCCCGGAGCGGGCGATTAGCTCAGTTGGTAGAGCGCTTCGTTTACACCGAAGATGTCGGCGGTTCGAGCCCGTCATCGCCCACCATTTTCCTCGATGTGTTCAGTTTGGGCTACACCGCTCAAGCTGATCGCCAGGTGAGACGCATCCGACCACTGTGCTACTCGGACTTTGGTCTGATTCAAACTGTCTTTCCGCAGGGACTTAAGTCTGATCTGCTTGCCTCTCATGAGGGAAACGATTGCCGAAAGCTACAACTTGCAGTATCTCAATTGCGTATGGGCATGGGCGGGAGCGAAAATATTCCTGGATGGCTTGCGAGTCATCTTCCGGACGATCCCGTGATCGCAGGAGATCTCGCGGATAAGATATCGAAGGAAGCTGAAAAAAACCGGCTTCCAGGCGATCGGGTTGTGAAGACAACCCGTAACGAAGAAGACACCTTCAAGAAAGAACAAGTCGAAGCTTATCCCGACGCCGCGGTTGCAGGAGTCTTTGCCAGCGGTTCATTCCTCGCCCTGTTGGTATTAGCCATTTATCTGCTTTATGTGCTCTCGATTGTGGCCGGGGGAACGGTCGCGGATGTTCCCCTGCCGCCCATACTGCACTAGTAGACGCTCCGCCAACACTCTGATTAGCCCCGCACCGTGATGCTGGTGACTTTCGTGTCTGCGGTGGAGCACGCGACGAAGGTTTCGTTCCCGCGGCAAAGGTGTTCACGCGGGGCGACTGGCTGCTGCAGAACGGCAGCATTGTACTTCCATAGGCCTCCCGGTTCTTTGCAACTTGGGCGATTGGCTTGTCGCAGATCAGCCTGCAATCGCCGGAGCGTGAGCAATCCGTTTCGCTACATAAACACAACGCTTCGATGAATCAGCGTCCTGCACCACCGCAAATCCAATCGCCTTGTAGAACCTTAGCGCACCATCGTTCTCCGGCATGACTTCGAGGTGGATGCCGGTCGAGCCGCTCGCGGCAAGGCGCTGCTCGAGGAAGGCCATCGCGCGCCTGCCGATGCCTTTCCCGCGCGCTTGCGGCAACAGGTCGATATGGCCATGCGACGGGTAGGCCGCCAGCGCAGGCGGAACAGCGAAATCGGGGTGGTGGATCCGGTACCGCGCCCAGTCGCTGCCGCGCCAGCGCGAACTGTCGGGTCCCGGGTCTGCCACGCGCCGCTGCAGGTCCGGATACCAGTCTGATGCCAGGCTGGCATTGAAAGCGCCCGTATCGGCTGCGCCAAGCAGATAGCCGGCCGCACCTGTGGGGCTATCGATAATAAAGGCCAGATCGGGTTCGAGCACCTGGTAGGGAATAGTGTAGAGGAGGCCGAGCAGGTCCGGGTCGTCCTCGCGGCCGCTGGCATCCTTGCCGGCATCGCCGGTCTTGAGACAGATCATCGCAAGCGCTGCATGATCGGCGGTGGTCGCCCGGCGCAGGAAGAAACCGCCGCCGAAATCGAGGATCATGGCGGCAGCAGCCGGAAATCCTTGCCCTCGGGCAAAAGCTGCCCGCCGTCGACGATGATGGTCGTGCCCGTGATGTAGCTGGCGTCGTCCGAGGCCAGAAACAGGAAGGCGTTGGCCACGTCGCGCGGGCTGCCGAGCCGGCCGAGCGGAATGGCGTCTTCCATGTTCTTGATGAAGGCCGCACCGCGATGCTGCTCTATGCCTTCGGTGAGGATGTTGCCGGGCTCGACGCCGTTGACCGTAATGCCGTAGCCAGAGAATTCGAGCGCAGCCGAACGGATCAGCCCATTGATGCCGGCCTTGGTCGCTGAATAATGGCCGTGGCCGGGGCTGGTGACATGCGGGCCGGTGATCGAGGAGGTGAACAGCATGCGGCCAAAATGCTGCGCCTTCATCGGCACCAGCGCCGCGCGTGCGGCGATGAAGCTGCCGCGCAAGTTCACCGCCATGACCCGGTCCCAGTCGTCGGAACTGGTGTTTTCCAGCAATTGCCAGGGATAGATGCCGGCATTCTGCACCATGATGTCGAGTCGGCCGTGACGGTCGAGGGCCAGCGCCACGGCGGCTTCCGCATCGGCCATCTGCGAAATGTCGGTATGAATGAAGTGGGCGCCGACCTCATCTGCCGTTGCTCGTCCGGCTTCGGTCTCGGTATCGGCCAGCACGAGCTTTGCGCCTTCCTCGGCAAAGCGCTGCGCGATCGCCTTGCCAATGCCGCGGGCAGCACCGATGACCAGCGCCACCTTGCCGACAAGCCTTCCGAGATCGCTAGTCATGCCAGCCTCTGGCGGATTGTCTGCCTGAATGCGTCGAGCAGCACGGCGGCAAGCACCAGCAGGCCGTGTATCACCAGGGTGAAATTGGCCGGCAGGCCCATCAAATTGATCGCCGTGTTGATCGCCGAGAGCAGCAGCACGCCGGCATAGACGCCGGGCAGGGTGCCGACACCGCCTTTCAGGCTGACGCCGCCGATGACGACGGCGGCAAAGGCGTTGAACAAGAATCCCGCACCGAGATTGGCACTGGCTCCGGAGGTGCGAATCGCCAGCAGCCAGCCGGCAAGGCCGGCGATGGCGCCGGCGAGAACGAAGGCTATGACGAGGTTGCGGTTGACGCGGATGCCGGCGCGGAAGGTCGCCGTCTCGTTGCCACCGATCATGACCAGATGGCGGCCGAAGGGCGTCTTGGCCATGACCAGCGAAGAGATGACGAAACAGGCAATCGCGATCCAGGCGGTGAGCGGCAGGCCGAGCAGGCGCTGGATGGCGAACCAGCGGATCGCCGGCGCAAGGTCCTGCGCCGAGCGGCCGCCGGAAATGACCAGCACCAGGCCGCGCACCCAGATGTAAGAAGCCAGCGTGATTATGAAGGCGCTCATCTTGACCCTGACCACCAGATAGCCGTTGAAGGCGCCAATGAGGCCGCCGATGGCAAGCGCGATGAGCAGCGAAACCGGAACCATGAGCCATTGCGGCTGCAACTGGATGCCAAGGCCGATGCCGGACGAGCAGAACAGGATGCCGACCGCCATGGCGCTGAGCGCCGCGACCGATTCGACCGACAGGTCCATGTGACCGGCGATGATGACCAGCGCCAGGCCGATCGACATCACGCCGAGCACGCTCGACGCCTCGATGATGTTGGCGAAGATACCGAGTTGGAAGTAGTTCGGGATAAGGATGGAAAAGACCACCAGCACGAAGACCAGCATGAACCAGACAAGATTGTCGAGGATGAGCTCGAGGGTTTGGCGCGTGCGGGGGTTCATCTCAGGATCCGGTTGGCGCCGACCCCGAAAAACCACTCGGTTTTCGGACTATCAGGCGTGGTTGAAAATTGCTGCAGCATTCCCGCGCGCGTTCGTTCGAACGCACCCGGGCTGCAGGGCTGGGCTCCGGGCCGGCATGGCCCGGAGCTTCTGGCGAGTTCGCTATTCGACCGGCTTTATGGTTTCGGTCGGCGGCTTCATGTTGCCCCAGAAGGCCGGGTTATCGACATTTTCCTTGGTGATCGCAGCGCCGGGGATCTTGATGTTCGGTCCCCACGCTTCCTTGGTCAGGGTTGATTTCAGGCCAAGCACATCATATTCGCCGGGCTTGATCTCCTGCTTGTTGACCACCTTGTCCATGAACATCGCGACCGCCGCGGCCTGCGCGTAGAGCGGCTGCTCGACTTCGACGTTGAGCCAGCCCTTGCGGATCAGGTCGAGGCCGACCGGAGCGCCGTTCGAGCTCATCAGCATGACGTCGCCCGGCTTCTTGCCGGCGGCCTCGAGCGAGGCGACGGCAGCGACCGAAAGATGCGCGGCATGGCTGAAGATCAGGTCGATGTCGGGGTTGGCGAGCATCTGGTCGGCGACGATGGTGCCGGCGTTGCTGGCCTCCCATTGCATGGCCGGCAGCGAGATGATCTTGACGTCCGGGAACGCCTCCATTTTCTCCTCGAAACCCTTCTGGATGTCGAGCGTGTAGGGATCGCCCGGATCGCCGAGCACCTGCAGGATCTTGCCCTTCACCGAGCCGTTCTTCGCGGTCAGGAGCTTTTGTGCCTGGTCGGCGGCGACGTAGCCGATCTCGACGGTTCCGGCCACCGAGGTGAAGTCGGACGGGGTCGAGGTTATCTGGCGGTCGAACTCGACGACCGGGATGCCGGCGGCACGGGCCGCCTCGATCGACGGTTTCAGCGCATTGAAATCGACGGCGGCAAGGATGATCGCCGCCGGCTTCAGCGCGATGACGTCGTTCATCTGCGATTGCTGAGCGTCGGTCTTGTTGTCGGCGTTCAACGTCTTCATCTCGTAGCCGACCTGCTTCAGGAACAGTTCCAGCGCGCTCACCGAGCCGGTCTGGAACTCATCGAGCAATGTCGGCACCATGTAGTAGACGGTGCCCTTGGACTGGGCGAATGCCGGCGTGAGCGTGGCAAAGGCCAGTGCCAGGATACCGAAGACGGAAAGAAGTATTTTCTTCATGTCGTTCGCTCCTCTTGCGCCGGACCCCTCATTTGTCCCTCAGCTCGCCGGTCCGGCACCGGCGAGCGTCTCTCCGGTGATCATGTTGATCACCGCGTCGGGACTTGTTTTGTTGCGTGCGACGTCGCCCGCCACGACGCCTTGCCGGATCACCACGATCCGGTCGGCGACCTGGAAGGCCTGTTGCATGATATGGGTGATGATGACGACGCCGATGCCCTGGCTCGCCACCTGGCGGATCATGTCGAGGCCGCGCCGCGTCTGCTCGACACCGAGCGCCGCGAACGGCTCGTCGAGAAGCACCAGCTTGCCGCCAAAATGCACGAACCGGTTGAGCTCGATGGCCTGCCGCTGGCCGCCGGAAAGATGCTCGACATTGGTGCGAAGCGAGGGAATGCGGGTGCCGGCGCTGGCCAGCGCATTTTGCACCACCTGCTCCATGGCGCGCTCGTCGAGCACCGGAATGCCGAGAACCTTCCTGGTGATCTCGCGGCCCATGAAGAAATTGGCGACCACGTCGACATTGGTGCAAAGCGACAGGTCCTGGTAGACCGTCTCGATCCCCGCGGCCTTGGCCTCGGCGGGAGATTTGGCCAGGAATTCCTTGCCTTCGAACAGCATGCGGCCGGAGGTCGGCTCGAGGCCGCCGGCAATGATCTTGACCAGCGTCGATTTGCCGGCGCCGTTGTCGCCCAGAAGCGCCACCACTTCGCCCTTGTCGATCGAAAAGCTGATGCCTTTCAGCGCTTCGATGGCGCCGTAATTCTTGGCTACGTTGTCGAGCACCAGCAGCGGTTCGCTCATGCCGCGATCCCCTTGTTATGCAAGAGATCTCGCCCGCGTTCGCGCTCGGCGGTGAAGATCTGGCCGAAGCGCGGCGAAAGCACCCCGGAAACGGCAAGCGCGGCGGCGCCGCGCAACACCGCATGCTGGCCGCCGCGCGCGACGCTGACGCGGGGCGTCGTGCGATCGCTTCGCGCCGAGACCGAATTGGGCAGGTGCGCGGCCGCGCCGGCAAGCCTTTCGAGCAGCTCGGTGGACGCCAGCCCGCCGAGGATGATGGTTTCGGGATCGAACAGGTTTTCGATGATGGTGACGGCGTTGCGGAAGATCGGCGCAATCTCGCTCACCCACTCGGCGTCGGCGATGTTGCGGCGCCGCAGCGCCTCGAGCGAGAGATACCGTTCGAGGCAGCCGCGATTGCCGCACGGGCAGGGCTCCCCGCCCGGCACTGCGGGAATGTGGCCGATTTCACCGGCGTTTCCCCAGGCGCCGCGCAATGCCGCCCCGTCATGCACCATGACGCCGCCGAGACCGACGCCGAAATAAAGATAGTAATACTCGGAATACGCCGTTCCGAGGCCGTAGAGGCGCTCGCCGATAGCAGCCGCCGCCATATCGGTTTCGAAAAAGGCCGGCAGTCCGGTCGAGGCGGCCAGCCGCTCGCGCAGCGCCACATCCTTCCAGCCGGTCATGGTGGTCGGCCCGACAAAGCTCATGGACTCCACGCCGAACGGTCCGGGCAGCGCCATGCCAATGCCGAGAACGCGGCCCCCGGGCCGCAATGCCGTCAATTCGAGCACCATGGCGCCGATCAGCTCGAAAGCGTGGTCGGGCGTTGCATTTGGGGCTTCGCGGTAGGTGCTCTCGATAACATCGCCGCTTAGGTTGATCAGGGCGGCATTGATGCCCAGCGGGGTGACGTGGATGCCGACGGCATAGCCGCCTTCCGGATTGATGCGCAGCGTTGCCGGTGGCAGGCCGCGCCCCTTGGGCTCTTCGCGCAACGACAGCACGTAACCGTGCTCTTCCAACTCGCGAACGATGGTTGACACCGTCTGCACGGTGAGTCCGACCCGCCTGGCAATATCGCCGCGAGCGATTGGCCCGTGAAGGCGGATGGATTCGAGCACGATGCGCCGGTTATACGGCCGCCCGAACTCCTGATTGGTCCCGCGCAATGCCATGTCTGGCGCCCTCTCGAGAGAGCAGAGGTTCGCACCGAATATTTATTCAGTCAAATGGAATTCAAAAATAATTCGCCTGCGGCCAAGGCCTTCTAACGCCGGCGAATTCGCGCCCGCCGACGGATGGGCCAACCCTGGCAATTTTCCAGTATGAAGCGCCACCGGCTGGACGGGACGCCAGGCATGACCTTGACCGGCATTCCGATCAGCGCCCTGAAGCCCATTTCGGAACCCGGCAGTGAGCCGGCCAGGGATCGGAGTTCGTTGCGCCTTTCCGTTGCGGGGAGCATACTTGCTCTCGCCGGTCTGCGGGAGGAGATGCGATGCCGAAGCTGACCCTCGACGGGATTGATCTCGGCTATGAGGTGCGGGGCGACGGGCCGCCGGTTCTGTTCGTCCACGGCAGCGTCACGAACGGCATGATGACATGGTCCGCGCAGCTACCGCTTGCGGAGCGCTGGAAGCTGGTTGTGGTCGACCGGCCCGGATACGGATCAAGTTCCCCTGCCGAACGCGAGGATTTCGTCGTCGACGCCAGACTGGTTGCCGGATTCCTCGATCGGACGCATGACCTCTGGGACGAAAGCCGCGTCCATCTGGTCGGGCATTCCTATGGCGGCGTCATCTCTCTTCTTGCAGCAGCGATGCGCCCGCGAGCAATCCGTTCGCTCACGGTGATCGAGCCGCCGGCCTTTGACCTTGCGCGCGGGGATGTTGCCGTCAATGAACTCGTGACGCGCCTGAAGGCCCACTGGCAAAGCGGACCTCGCGACGATCCCGCGCTTCTCTTGCGCCAATTCCTCCATCTGGTCGGCTCGGCGACACAATTGCCAGACCCGCTGCCGCCCCCGCTCGCGCAAGGCGCGGCCATGCTCGTCGTCGAACGCGGGCCATGGGAGGCCGAAATTCCGCTTCGGCAACTTGCCGATGCGCCGTTCCCGAAACTGGTGGTATCCGGCGGGCACAGCGCAGCATTCGACGCCGTCTGCGACGTGCTCGAAAACGTGCTTGGTGCCGATCGTGCCGTGATCGCCGGCGCGGGGCACAGCGTTCAGCAGACCGGTGAGCCGTTCAACCGGCGGCTCGGCGCGTTCATGGCTGCTGCTGAGGGCTGAAGGCGATCTATCTTTGATATTGCCTGGCGGGCGGTTGGCCGCGCGCCCGCTTCACGCCGAATGAATCGCCGGCTCTACAGATACTGCGCGACCTTCTTGCCGACGGTCAGGAAGCGCAGCGGATCGATCGCCTCGCCATTGTGGCGAACCTCGTAGTGCAGATGCGGGCCGGTCGAGCGGCCGCTGTTGCCGGTCTTGCCGATGACGTCTCCGGCATTGAGCTTCTGGCCGACGGCGACGTCGATTTCGCTGAGATGCCCGTAACGCGTCACAAAACCGTTGCCGTGGTCGACCTCGATCATGCGGCCGTAGCCGCCGTTCCAGCCGGCCTTGACGACGACACCGCCGGCCGTGACCTTGGCCGGCATACCGACCGGCGCCCTGAAATCCATGCCGGAATGCAAGGCGGCCGTGCCGAGGATGGGGTCGGTGCGCACGCCGAACGGGCTGGTGACGCTGCGGCCGGGGGCGGGGTTGGCGAGCGGCAGCCGGCGCGCTTCCTTTTTAAGATGATCCAGCGCGTCAAGAGCCTCGTCCAACTCCTTGACCTTGCTGTCGAAGACCAACGAGCTGTCGAGTGGTATCAGCGGGCCACCAACGTCGCTCTTTTCGAATTCGGTATCAACGGGCAGGCCGGCGGCCTCGAGCGCCTGCGAGATCGCGTCGGCGCTCTTGTAGGCATTGTCGGCAAGTGTGGCGATGCGGGTGAGCTGCTGGCTCTCGATGGCCTTCAGCGAGTTGTTGATCGAAACGAAGAGCTTGTCTGCCCGGTCGGCCGCGCTTTCGCTCGGCAGCGGATCGGCGCGGGTCGACCACAGCGAGAACGGCCTGGTGTCGTCAACGCCCACAGGAGCGGCAAGGCTGGCGACGGAATAGGCCGTCGGCTGGATGCTGCCGGCCGCGTCGGCATGTTCGTCCGGCTTTGCCGCCGGCACCGGCGGCGTTGCGACCTCGTTTTCGGCTCGTTCGAGGATCGGGCCGAGACGGCCGTGACGCAGGCTGAGCTGGCTCTGCCGTTCCAGCAGCTCGCTGACCTTGGTTTCCATCAGCTGCTGATCGAGTAACTGGCGGCTGGTGATGCGGTCGACCTGGCTGCGCAGTGCCGAGATGCGGTCTTCGTAGGTCTGCTGCATGCGCGCCTGCCGCGCCGTCGTGGCGCCGATTAGATCGTCGCGCAGCACCAGATAGGAGGTCGCCAGCAGGTAGCCGATGACGACCGCCGCCAGCGCCGAGCCGCAAAATGCAGCCAGCCACGGGCGTATGGTGAAATGCCTTATCTGGTCGCCCCGGGCGATGATGACCGTGTGGGGCTCTCTGCGTCTGCCGAAGACCGCTGACTGACTGGCTACGTTCACGGGACCAAGCTTTCGTTACGACACCAACGACAAGCCTGATTACACATTATTAGGGTTAACAAAGTTTTGCCGATCGAACGACAGGCAAAGGTCTTCGCGCAAAACGGGTATCGAATTACAGCGGCCTGGCGCAGCTCTCAAAGGGCGTGAACCGCCTCCAGCACCTCTTCGGCGTGCCCCTTGACGCGGACGTTGCGCCAGATCCTGGCGATGCGTCCGTCGCGGCCGATCAGGAACGTCGCCCGCTCGACGCCCATATAGGTGCGACCGTAGAGCTTCTTTTCCACCCACAAATGGTAAGCCTCGATCACTTTGCGCTCTTCGTCGGCGACAAGGTCGACGCTCAGATCGTATTTCGCCTTGAATTTGTCGTGTTTCTTGACGCTGTCCGGCGAGAGCCCGATGACGACGGCGCCAGCCTTTTCGAACTCCGGCTTCAACTGCGAAAAGCCGATCGCCTCGTTGGTGCAGCTTGTGGTGTCGTCCTGTGGGTAGAAATAGAGTACGATGGGTTTTCCCAGCAATGCGGCGAGGCTGAGTGAACCGCCGCCGTCGCGCGGAAGATCGAACTGCGGCGCAACATCGCCCACGTCGAGGTCAGCCATACCGATGCCCTTGTTTGAAGTTACGCGCCAGGCTGCATCGATATAATGTCGAGCGGGGATTCGTCCACGATCGAATTCGTTTCAACGGAAGATTGCGTGGATCAGGAGCTACCGCAGCACGAGAAGATCAGGTTCAGGCGTGACGAGATCACCGACCTGGGAACCTTTCCGTCCGCGTGCCGCGTCCCGCCGCTCGGCCAGGCGTCGATCGGTCGCGGCGTCCGTTTGATGGCGCGGCTGTTTGCCGGCCTTGTCGCCCTTGTGCTGCTGGCTGCCGCCGGCGTCTACGCGATCGGCGTGTCCGGCTTCGGCTCGGAGCGGCTTCGCGCGGAAGCCGAAGCGGCAATCGAGAAATTGGCCGGCTTTGATGTCGACGTTGCCGTCGGGCCGGCACGGCTGACGCTTGACGGGTCGAGCTTCATTGCGCTGCAGGTCAGCGACGTCAGCCTCAAGACCGCCGACGGAAAACCGATGGCCGATGCAGGCCGGGTCCGCTTCGGCATCCGGCTGATCCCGTTGCTTTCGGGCGAGGTACGGCTGACCAGCGCCCGGATTTCCGACGCGCACATCGTCATGGCGGCAATGCCGTCCGGCGGCGACTGGACGGCCGAGCTGCGCAACCAGGACGGCCTCATCGATCCGGAAAAACTTTCCGCCGCCGTCTTCGCCAACCTCAACCGCGCGCTCGACGCGGTGCGCGAGGATTCGATGCGCCAGATCGATCTGCGCAACGTCGAACTGGCATTGCCCGAGACCGGATCGGTCAAGTCGGTCACCATCGCCGACGCTTCCGTGTCGCAGTCGGGACCGGGAAGCATGGAGTTTTCATCCGACGCGGATGTCGACGGCAGGGCGCTTACCATCGCCGCTTCCGCCACCCGCGATCCGGCGACGCGACGCATCACCACGCTGGACGCCAGCATCCAGGCGGCGGACGCCGACGCTGCGGCGGCAGGCGGCAAATTGGGTGCGATCGCCTTGAAGCTGGCGGGGTCGGAAGGGACCGGCGACAACGGTTCGCGGCTGACCGCTGCCCTGTCACTGACCGGATCGGTGCTCGATCTCGGTTCGCGCGGCCTGCTTCCGGCCGACATCGATCTCGATGCAACACTCGTCGCCGGGTCGAACAAGATCCAGGTCGACAGTTTGCTGGTGAAAACCGGCCGCTCGACCTTCGATTTCGCCGGTTCGATCGGGCCGAAGCCGGCTACCGGCGCAGCGGGCGAGGAGCCATCCTATCGTTACGACCTGACCAGCGACGGTTCGACCCTGGCGCCTTCGGATTCGCCGGAGCCGGCGCTAAGCTTCATTGCCCGTATTGCCGGCGTCTACCAGCCGACGAGCCAAAAGCTGGTCGCCGAGCAGATCGGCGTCCGGTCCGGACCGGGCAGCGAAGTGCTGGGCACGGCTTCGGTTTCATTCGTCGCCAACCAGGCGCCGGGCATATCGGTGGCGCTCAATCTCCACGACATGCCGGTCTCGCACGTCAAGCAATTATGGCCCTGGTTTTCGGCGCGCAATGCCAGGCTGTGGGTGCTTAAGAACCTGTTCGGCGGCCGCGTGGTCGATGGCAGCCTGCAGTTCCAGGTCGTGCCCGGACGGCTCGGCAACGGCGTGCCGCTTTCCGCCGATGAAGTGTTCGGCCGATTCCAGGTCGAAGGATCGCGCTTCGACACGGCCGGCCGCATTCCGCCGATCCGCGATGCCGTCGGCGTCGTCGGCTTCCACGGCAATGACGTCGACGTCGCGCTGTCGTCGGGCAGCGTCTATATGCCGAGCGGCCGCACGGTGGCGGCGAGCAACGGCACGCTCACCGTCAAGGCGGCGAACCATCCGCCGGTGATCGGCGCGCTCGACATCGATGTCGCAGGCGAGGCGCCGGCAATCGCCGAGCTGGCATCCTTTGACCCGATCAACGCTATGCGCCATGTCGGCCTGCTGCCGGACGACCTGTCCGGCACGGTGACCGGCCACGTCAAGGCCGATATTCCGCTGCAGTCCGGTGTCGACTCTTCCAAACTCGATTGGCTGGTGGCGCTCGACTACAAGGACCTGTCGCTGGGCAAGCCGTTCGAGGGGCAGACGGTCAGCCATGCCGACGGCTCGATCACGGTCGCGCCCGACCGGGCGGTGATCTCGGCCAAGGCGCTGCTCAACGGCATTCCGGCCGAGCTCGACCTGATCGAGCCGCTCAGGGATGGCGGCCCGCCGCGCAGTCGTAAAGTGGAGCTGGTGCTCGACGACAAGACGCGCGCCACCGCCATGCCTGGCCTGTCGACGCTGCTTTCCGGAACCATCAAGGTGGCGATCGACAAGAGTGGCACCGGCAACCAGAACGTGTCGGCCGACCTGACCAATGCCAGGCTGGACATTCCCTGGGCCGGCTGGAGCAAGAGCCCCGGCATTCCCGCCAAGGTGGTCTTCGCCATGGCGAAGACCGGCGACACCACGACGCTGTCCAATTTCGAACTCGACGGCAAGACCTTCTCCATCGACGGCAGCGCCGTGCTGGTCAACGGCGCCTTGTCCTCGGCCCGGTTCAGCAAGGTCACGTTGAACAGGGGCGACGACGTCGCCGTCTCGGTGAAGCGGTCGGGCAAGGCCTATGCGGTCGAGGTCAGCGGCAGCGCGCTGGACGCACGCTCGCTGATCAAGCAATTCACGTCCGATGTCGACACCGCCACCAAGACCACTGGCGTCGATGCGATCTCGGTCAGCGCCGACGTCAGCTCCCTGACCGGCTTCCACGACGAGGTGCTGTCGAATCTGAAGCTCGACTACAGCGCCGCAGGCTCCCGGGTGAACGGGCTCAAGGTGAGCGCCACGGCAAGTTCGGGAGCCGCCATCACCATCAGCAACACGACCGGCGGCGGCCTGCGCACGCTCAACATGAAGTCGGCCGACGCCGGCGCCATACTGCGCTTCCTCAACATCTACGAGCATATGGAAGGCGGCTCGATCACGCTCGCGCTCACCGGGGCCGGCGACGGGCCGATGAAAGGCCAGGTCGACGCCAAGAACTTCTATATCGTCAATGAGCCGAAGCTCGCCTCGATCGTGTCGACGACGCCGGCCGGCGACAACCGCAGCCTCAACGAGGCGGTCAAAGGCAATCTCGACACGTCGAGGGTGAAGTTCGAGCGCGGTTTCAGCGAGATCGATAAGGGCAGCGGCTATCTCAAGCTGCGCAACGGCGTGCTGCGCGGCTCGCGCATCGGCACAACCTTCCAGGGCACGCTCTACGACCAGAACAACAATATGGACATGACCGGCACGTTCATGCCGGCCTACGGCGTAAACCGCATCTTCGGCGAACTGCCGCTGATCGGCGCACTGCTCGGCAACGGCCGCGACCGCGGCCTGATCGGCGTCACCTACAGGCTCAAGGGCAACGCCAACAAGCCGAGCCTGGAGGTCAATCCGCTATCGGTGATAGCGCCCGGGATTTTCAGGTCGATCTTCGAGTATCGCTGAGGTCAAAACCCAATTACCTCGAGCGACCGAGTTTTGATCTTAAGCGGCCGCTCGTCCGCCCCGCGAATTCACGCCCATGATCCAAAGGCGACTGACGTCCGCCCGGGCCTAAATGGCCGCTTTGCGCCTAATGTCGGCCGTTAAAGTTAGTTGTGCCACCGCCTTACAGCGGACGTCACCGGCGACCGCGCTTGAGGGCGTAGTTGCGCCAGGAGCGGTCATTCGATGTTCTGCCGTTGAACGGCTTCATTCGCCAGTTTAGCGGAAATTGGGCGACAGCATGGTTGCCTGAACAGGGAAGTTCGAAACCCTCTTGGTCCGCGAATCCCGCTGATTGCACGCTGCGGTGCGATATTCTGTAAGATAGCCACCCAACCAACGCCGATAGCCGCATTGCTCTCGACAAGAGCACTCCTGCCGCAGACCACCTAGCTGGCAGACACTTGGCTGATCCCGGCATCGACCCAGGCACGCGTCTGCTCAAGCACTTCATCCGAGAGCGCGGGATCGTCGATCGCCCGGGCGAGGATTACTGCCCCCACCATCGCTGCCCAGCTTCCGATCGCCGCGCGGCGTCTGTCTGCCGGATCCAACTCCGGGAGCGCCTTGCCGATACGGTCGATCTGCGATCGTAGGCCTTCCGTCATGGCCGAGCGTGCAGCCGGGGTCTGATGGCGGATGGCTGCGGCAAGGCCCGCCGTCGGGCAACCGCCGGCGCAGTTGTCGCGATGCCGGGGCGAAAGATAGGAACCTACATAAGCGCGAAGATCGCCCCCTCCGCCTGAGTCCGCGGCGAGGACGTGGGCAAGGGTCTGCGCGATCAGGTCGTCCTTCGAACTGAAATGGCCATAGAAGCCGCCATGGGTGAGCCCGGCGGCCTTCATCACTTCCGCCACGCTGACCGCGTCGAACCCCTTCTCGCGAAACAGCCGGCTGGCCGCATCCAATATCCGGTGACGGTTCTCCGCCATCTGCTCTCGACTGACCTTCATTTTCAAAATTCTCCGTCGGCCCGGTTGACATTTACATGATGCCCATCATATTTAGCCGCAATCATGATGATCGTCATGAATATAGGTTCCATCAGAGAAAAGAGCAATGCCATGACCACCATTCCATCAGTCCTCATCACCGGCGCCTCCACGGGCATCGGAGCTTCCTATGCCGAACGGTTCGCCCGCCGCGGACACGACCTCGTGCTCGTTGCCCGTGACGTGGCACGAATGGAGGCACTGGGAGCCCGGCTCCGTCAGGAAACTGGCGTTGCGATCGACATCATCCAGGCTGATCTTACGCAGCCTGCCGAGCTTGCAACGGTAGAGACGAGGCTGCGCGATGACGCCCGCATCGGGATTCTCGTCAACAATGCCGGAACAGCCATCGGCGGAAGCTTCATCGAGCAGAGTACCAATGACGTCGCCCGGCTGGTTGCGCTCAACACGACCGCGCTTCTGCGACTTGCCAGCGCCATCGCCCCACGTCTTGCGAAAGCTGGCGAAGGGTCGATCGTCAACATCGGCTCCGTGGTCGGCCTGGCGCCGGAGTTCGGCATGACGGTCTACGGCGCAACCAAAGCCTTCGTGCTGTTTCTGTCGCAGGGGCTCAGCCTCGAGCTCGCACCGAAGGGTGTCTACGTCCAGGCCGTGCTGCCCGCCACGACGCGTACGGAGATCTGGGACCACGTCGGCGCCGACATCAACACGCTCTCCAACGTGATGGAGGTGGACGATCTGGTTGATGCGGCGCTGGTCGGCTTCGACCGCCGCGAACCGGTGACCTCCCGCCGCTTCCCGATGCCGGGCAGTGGGATGCGCTTCAGGCCGCGCGCCAGGCCATGCTTCCGAACTATCGGAACGAACATCCCGCCGAGCGGTACCGCAAGGTCGCCTGAGCACCAACGAATCCATTTGATAACGACCTCGTCGCGGCGGGGACAAACAAGGTGACCTATGACCAACAAAGCACTTTTTGAGCCTTATTCTCTCGGCTCGCTGACGCTCTCCAATCGTATCGTCATGGCGCCCCTCACGCGCAATCGCGCTGGCCCGGGCTTCGTTCCGGGCGACCTTGCCGCCGAGTATTACGGCCAGCGGGCCTCCGCCGGCCTGCTGATCTCCGAGGCCACGCAGATCTCGCGGCAGGGACAAGGTTACCAGGACACGCCCGGCATCTATTCTCAGGCTCAGATCGACGGCTGGCGAAAGGTCACGACCGCGGTGCACGCCAAGGACGCGCGGATTTTCCTGCAGCTCTGGCAAGTCGGCCGCGTCTCGCACGTCGATCTGCAGGAGAACGGCGCCGCGCCCGTCGCGCCCTCGGCAATCCGGGCCGCGACCAAGACGTTCGTGAACAACGGCTTTGTCGAGGTTTCGGAGCCCCGCGCGCTGGCGCTCGACGAGCTTGCGGGGATCGTCAACGATTTCCGGCAAGCAGCCGCGAACGCCATTGAGGCCGGCTTCGATGGCGTCGAGATTCATGGCGCCAACGGCTATCTGCTGGACCAGTTCGCCAAGGACGGTGCCAATGTCCGCACGGATGCTTATGGCGGATCGGTCGAGAACCGCGCCCGGCTGATGCTGGAGGTTGCGACTGCGGTGGTCGAGGAGATCGGCGCAGAGCGCACCGGCATCCGGATTTCGCCCGTCTCGCCCGCCAACGGCGTCTCGAGCAGCGCCCCCCAGGCGCAGTTCGACTATATCGTCGATCAACTCGATGCTTTGGGCATCGTCTATATCCATGTCGTCGAGGGCGCCACGGGCGGATCGCGCGAAGTCGCGCCGTTCGACTTCGGATCGCTCCGCCGCCGCTTCAACAATACCTATATCGCCAATAACGGCTATGACCTCAACCTCGCGGCGTCGCGGCTCGCCGAGGGCAAGGCGGACCTCTTCGCCTTCGGGCGCCCGTTCATCGCCAATCCCGACCTTGTGGAACGGCTGAAGACGCGCACGCCGCTGACGGAGTTCAACTCGGCGACGCTCTATGGCGGCGGCTCCGCTGGCTATACCGACTATCCCGCGATCGCCGCCTCAAGCCGCCCATGAGCTATCGGAGGGCGGCGCCTGCGAGGCAGCCATCCCACGTGACAGCAGCGCCTCAGGGCATCTCTCTGGCGTTCCGCTCGAACTGGTGTCCAAACCCAGGGATTCAGGAGGGCCATGGAGGGCTATAGCATAGACGTTAGCTCCTCTGGTCCGCCCAGGACCAGCCAGGCGAGATTCGTAGCACGTCGTACGTTCGCTTTACCGGCGCAAGCGGACCCGTTCACCGTGATTTCGACTGTCGTGAATGGGTCAGATCGCGTCGATGCATGGGGGCGCCTGAACGTCCGCTTCTCACATTCCAAGCCTCCAAGCCTCCAAGCCTCCAAGCCGCAAGTCCGCTTCCGTGCCTCGAACAAGACGTTCATCGAAGCGCCGCAGAACGTCCGCTATTTGCGCTACCTGCTCGATCCGATCGATGAGACGAATGGCACCTCAGCCATTCTCGGGAGCTAGCTGATTAACCTCGGCGGTGATTCCGAACCGAAGGTAAGCGCCGCAAGATGAAACCGGTTTCGGAAAAGATCTAACAGGAAGTACCGGGCCCTGGTCAGACCGGCCGCACCAGAACGTGTTTCTTCTTGCCGAGCGACAGCTTCGCGACGTTTTCCGGGCCAAGGTCCTGCAGCGTCACCATCCTGCGATCGTCGGCCACGAGCTGGTCGTTGAGGCGCACGGCGCCGCCCTGGATATGCCGCCGTGCCTCGCCGTTGGACCCGGCCAGCCCGGCGGTGACGAACAGCGACAATATGCCGACGCCGGCTTCAAGATCGGTCCTGCCCACCTCGACGGTTGGCAGTGTTTCGGCGAGCGCCCCTTCTTCGAACGTCTTACGCGCCGTTTCGCTGGCCTCCTCCGCCGCCTCGCGGCCATGCAGCATGGCGGTGATTTCGGTGGCGAGGATCTTCTTGGCTTCGTTGATCTCCGAGCCGCCGAGCCGTTCGAGGCGTGCGACCTCGGCGAGTGGCAGGGTCGTGTAGAGCTTCAGGAAACGGCCGACATCGGCATCCTCGGTGTTGCGCCAGTATTGCCAGAACTCGTACGGGCTCAGCATCTCCGCATCGAGCCAGACCGCGCCCGAGGCCGACTTGCCCATCTTGGCGCCGGACGAGGTGGTGAGCAGCGGCGTCGTCAGCGCATAGAGCTGCGCGCCTTCCATACGATGGCCGAGATCGATGCCGTTGACGATGTTGCCCCACTGGTCGGAGCCGCCCATCTGCAGCCGGCAGCCGAGGCGCTTGTAGAGCTCGACGAAGTCGTAGGCCTGCAGGATCATGTAGTTGAATTCGAGGAACGACAGCGACTGCTCGCGATCCAGCCGGAGCTTGACCGAATCAAAGGCCAGCATGCGGTTGACCGAAAAATGCCGGCCGACATCGCGCAGGAAATTGACGTAGTTGATGTCCATCAGCCAGTCGGCATTGTTGATCATGACGGCGTCGTTGGGGCCGCCGCCAAATTTGAGGTAGGGCGTGAAGTTGCGGCGGATGCCGGCGAGATTGTCCTCGATGTCCTGCGGCGTCAAAAGCTTGCGCGCCTCGTCCTTGAACGACGGATCGCCGATCATCGAGGTGCCGCCGCCCATCAGCGCGATCGGCCGGTGGCCGGTCTGCTGCAGCCAGTAAAGCATCATGATCTGGATCAGCGACCCGGCATGCAGGCTCCTGGCGGTGGCGTCGAAGCCGATATAGGCGCTCACCGTTTCCGTGGCGAAAAGCTGGTCGAGGCCGGCATCGTCCGAGGTCTGGTGGATGAAACCGCGCTCGCTCATCGTGCGCAGGAAATCGGATTTGAAGGCGGACATTTTCTTTCCCGAAAAGCTTCCGGCCTAACGCGGCTCGGCTATGCATGAAGGCGGGCGTTTAGCACTCAAGCGCGATCAGCAAAAGTGGAATCCGGTTTTGCGACACCCTCTTGCCTTCTCCCCTTGGGGTGGATTGGCGCGCAGCGCCAAGACGGTTGAGGGGTGTTGGACGGAGTGCCGTCGTTGCCAAGCTGGAACGCCCCTCATCCGACCGCGCTTCGCGCGGCCACCTTCTCCCACAAGGGGAGAAGGGAGAACCCCAAGCGTGCGGCCTGCTTGCGTCATTGTTTCGGCTGGCGTAATGAGGCGCCGCGCCAGCGGGGCTCTTCCACTGGACCGCGCGGCATCGATCGAATGCCATATCCTGTGACAGAGTCGAGATGCCGGAGATATCCATCGTCATTCCTTGCCGGAACGAGGCGGCGAACCTGCCGCTTCTGCTCGACGAGATCGGCACTGCCATGGCCGGGCGGGACTTCGAGGTCATTGTCGTCGACGACGGCTCGACAGACGATACACCTTCGGTGCTTGCCGCAGAGGCAGCGCTTCGCCGGTTTCCGCTGCGCCATCTCAGGCATGAAAAATCCGCCGGCCAGTCGCTCTCGGTGCGCTCAGGCGCCTGGGCGGCGCGCGGCGATATCGTCGCCACCATCGATGGCGACGGCCAGAACGACCCCGGCTACATCCCGGTTTTGATCGACGCGCTGCGGCAGGCTGGTCCCGAAGTCGGGGCCGCGCAGGGACAGCGTCTGAAGCGCCGCGACAGCAAGATCAAGCAACTGGCGTCGCGTTTCGCCAACGGGCTGAGAAAAGCCATCCTGCACGACGAGACGCGGGATACCGGCTGCGGCCTCAAGGCGATCTACACCGACATTTTGCGGAAATTGCCGTTCTTCGACGGCACCCACCGCTTTGTTCCGGCGCTGGTCATCCAGGAGGGCTACCGCGTCGTCCATTGCGATGTCGTCGACCGCTCCCGCCGTCACGGCAAATCGAATTACGGCATCTTCGATCGCGGCCTGCAGGGCGTGCTCGATCTTGCCGGCGTCTGGTGGCTGCGCCGCAGGCGCCGCAGAATGCCCAAAGTAGAGGAAATCAGGCATGGGTAACGTGCTTCAGGAATTGGCGACCTGGCTTCACGATGTTTTCGTCAAGCAATTCGATGCCTGGGTTCTGCTCGGCTTCGTCGCCCAGTTCTTCTTCACCATGCGCTTTCTGGTGCAGTGGGTGGCGTCGGAAAAGGCCAAGCGCAGCGTCGTGCCGATCGCCTTCTGGTTCTTTTCGCTGTTCGGCGGCGGCCTGCTGCTGATCTACGCCATCCAGCGTCAGGATCCGGTGTTCATCGCCGGCCAGGCCATGGGCCTGTTGATCTATATCCGCAATCTCTGGCTGATCGCCAACGAGCGCAAGGCGGCGATGACCAAGGTCGATTGAACCCGCCACCGGCCTGAACCGGTCGAGCAAGCAATCCGGATTACTTGCCGTCCAGCCCGCCGTAAGACTTTACCAGCCGGACCATGTCGGCCGAATCGGCAGTCTCGCTCTCGAGCCCCTCGGCGACACCGACGCGGTCGGCGGCCGGGCGGTTCTGGCTGACTTTCCATTTGCCGCTGATTTCGGTGATTTCGATCTCCAGGCCGACGATGCCCTTGATCTGTGACTGGATGAAGGGCGCCGGCGCGTCGGTCACCGCCCACGGCGCCGAGCGGCTGCCCTCCTGCGACATCGTCAGATCGGAAATCTGCTCGGCCAGCCAATCCTGGTCTTCGATCACCGTGACGCTGCCGCGCACCTGGACGATGGCGTAGTTCCAGGTCGGTACCACCTTGCCGGTTTCACGCTTGGTCTCGTACCAGGACGGCGTCACATAGGCATCGGCGCCCTGGAAGACGACCAGCACCGGCGCCGGGGGATTGTCGGCCAAAAGCCGCCATTGCGGATTGGCTTTGGCCAAATGGGCGCGCAGCCTGCCGTTCGGGGGCACATCCGCGTCAAGAAGAAAGGGAATCGCGTTGGCGACCGGCCCCTCGACGCCGTTCGACACCAGCAGGCCAAGCGGATGCGCCCGGATCAGCCCGTGCAGGACGTCCGGCCGTGTTTCCTGGAAGTGAGGCGGTTGGTACATCGCCGATTATCTCAGCCGCTTCGGCCGTGGGTCGGACAGTTCCCCGGCCAGCCGGCGATCCAGATAGTCCGCGCATTCCTCGATCAGAAGCTCCGCATGGTTGGCAAAGAAATGGTTGGCGCCGGGCAGGGTCTTCTGGGTGATGGTAATGCCCTTTTGCGTGTGCAGCTTGTCGACCAGGCCCTGCACGTCCTTGGGCGGCGCGACCTTGTCGGCGTCGCCGTGGATGATCAGGCCGGACGACGGGCATGGCGCCAGGAACGAGAAATCATAGGTATTGGGCTGCGGCGCGACCGAGATGAAGCCCTCGATCTCCGGCCGGCGCATCAGAAGCTGCATGCCGATCCACGAGCCGAACGAATAGCCGGCAACCCAGCAGCTCTTGGAATCCGGATGCAGCGACTGCACCCAGTCGAGCGCCGCGGCGGCGTCGGACAATTCGCCGGTGCCGTGGTCGAACTCGCCCTGGCTGCGGCCGATGCCGCGGAAATTGAAGCGCAGCGTGGTGAAATTGCGCTTCTGGAACATGTAGAAGAGGTCATAGACGATCTTGTTGTTCATCGTCCCGCCGAACTGGGGGTGCGGGTGCAGGACGATGGCAATCGGCGCGCTCTTTTCCTTCGAGGGCTGATAGCGACCCTCCAGACGGCCGGCCGGACCGGTGAAAATGACCTCAGGCATGAAATACTCCACTTGGCATAAATTGCGCGGCGCCCGGAACAACTTTTCCTCTGGCCTTGACGCAGGGCGAGCGTCTTTCTAGAAGCTAGTTTAGAATTGTTCAAAACTGGGCGGCCAAAAATTGTGGCTCGGCCACCCGCGCCGCAAGCCGCGTAAATAGGACGTCTTGCCTTGCAATTTCAAGGAAATAACGCGCTATCTTCGCGGAACGGCTTTTGAAGGGACCAGTTGGACGGAAATGGCCGGAGCACGTGCCTACCTCGACTACAACGCCAGCGCGCCGCTACTTGCCTCGGCGCGCGCGGCGGTGGTGGCTGCGCTCGACGTTGCCGCCAACCCGTCCTCGGTTCATGCCGAGGGCCGCGCTGCACGGCGGCTGATCGAGGACGCCAGGCGCGACGTGGCGCGACTGGTCAACGCCAGGGCCGAGCATGTCGTATTCACCTCCGGCGCGACGGAAGCGGCCTCGACGCTGCTGACGCCGGACTGGCAGATGGGGCGCGGCGCTGTCCGTATGAGCCGGCTCTATGTGTCCGAGGCCGATCATCCTTGCCTGCTGAACGGCGGGCGTTTCCCAGCGGCGCAGGTGACACGGATCGGCGTCGACACCGACGGCGTCGTCAGGCTTGACGTTTTGGCCGAGGCTCTCGCCCAGCATGACAAGGCCGAAGGCTTGCCGCTGGTGGCGATACACGCCGCCAACAACGAGACCGGCGTGATCCAGCCGGTTGGCCGCATTGCCGAAATCGTCAAGGCGGCGGGTGGCATCCTGGTTGTCGATGCGGTGCAGGCGGCCGGCCGCATTCCGCTCGATATGTCAGCGGGTTACGCAGATTATCTGATTCTCTCGTCGCACAAGATCGGCGGACCCAAGGGCGTCGGCGCCATGGTCGCGGCGTCGGACCTGATGATGCCAAAGCCGCTGGTCAGCGGCGGTGGCCAGGAAAAAGGCCATCGCGGCGGCACCGAAAACCTGGCGGCGATTGCCGGGTTTGGCGCGGCGGCGCGAGAGGCGTCTGCCGGCTTGCAAACGATCGAAACGGTGCGGCAGCGTCGCGACGAAATCGAGGCGATCGTGAAAACGCTTGTTCCGGACGCCGAAATCTTCGGGACCGGCGCGCCAAGGCTTGCCAATACGACATTCTTCGCTATTGCCGGCATCAAGGCCGAGACGGCGCAGATTGCCTTCGACCTGGCCGGTGTGGCGCTGTCGGCGGGATCGGCCTGTTCGTCGGGCAAGGTCGGCCCGAGCCATGTGCTGAAAGCGATGGGTTACGGTGACGGCCTCGGCGCGTTGCGCGTGTCCATCGGCCACGCGACCAGCGCCGAAGACATTGAGCTGTTCCGTTCGGCGCTGGCGACGATCGTCGCGCGGCAAGCCGGCAAGGAAAAGGCAAGCAGGGAACGAGCCGCCTGAGCGCGGCAGACGAAATGTAGGGCCTTGCGGCCTGGTAGAGCCGAGCGTTCGAATTTGGCCGGGTGAATTTCCGGCATGAACGCACTATATGAAACTTACGCCGCCTCGGGTGCCTGATGGGTGCTCGTTTGCGGTGCCATAGTTTGAAAACTGCCGGGCCTTGACCCCGGCGTGGATGGAGAACGCTGATGCCTGCTGTGCAGGAGACGATCGATCGAGTTCGAAAGATCGATGTCGACCAGTATAAATACGGATTCCAGACCGAAATCGCGATGGACAAGGCCCCCAAGGGCCTGAGCGAAGACATTATCCGCTTCATTTCGGCGAAGAAGGACGAGCCATCCTGGATGCTGGAATGGCGCCTGGAAGCCTATCGCCGCTGGGTGACGCTGGACGAGCCGAAATGGGCGCGCGTCCACTATCCTAAAATCGATTTCCAGGACCTCCACTATTACGCCGCGCCCAAGAGCACGCCGGGGCCGACTTCGCTCAGCGAGGTCGATCCCGAACTGCTGAAGGTTTATGAGAAGCTCGGCATTCCGCTCAGGGAACAGGAAATCCTCGCCGGCGTGCAGAAGACCGATGCGTCGGAGCTCGAGGAAGCCAGCGACAACGTCTACAAGTCGGGCCGCGTCGCCGTCGATGCGGTGTTCGATTCCGTCTCTGTCGTCACCACTTTCAAGAAGGAACTGGCGCAGGCCGGCGTCATCTTCTGCTCGATCTCGGAAGCCATCCGCGAGCATCCGGAACTGGTGAAGAAATATCTCGGCTCAGTCGTGCCGACCTCCGACAATTTCTACGCAACGCTGAATTCGGCCGTGTTCACCGACGGCTCCTTCGTCTTCGTGCCCAAGGGCGTGCGCTGCCCGATGGAACTGTCGACCTATTTCCGCATGAACGAGAAGAACACCGGCCAGTTCGAGCGCACGCTGATCATCGCCGAGGAGGGGGCTTACGTCTCGTATCTGGAAGGCTGCACGGCGCCGCAGCGCGACGAGAACCAGCTTCATGCCGCGGTGGTCGAGCTGATCGCGCTCGATGACGCCGAAATCAAATATTCGACGGTGCAGAACTGGTATCCCGGCGACGCCGAAGGCAAGGGCGGTATCTATAATTTCGTCACCAAGCGCGGCGACTGCCGCGGCCATCGCTCGAAGATTTCGTGGACGCAGGTCGAGACCGGCTCGGCCATCACCTGGAAATATCCGAGCTGCATCCTGCGCGGCGACGATTCCAGCGGTGAGTTCTATTCGATCGCCGTCTCGAACGGCTACCAGCAGGTCGACAGCGGCACCAAGATGATCCATTTGGGCAAGAACACGTCGAGCCGCATCATCTCCAAGGGCATCGCTGCCGGCTATTCCCAGAACACCTATCGCGGCCAGGTCTCGGCGCACCGCAAGGCGACCAACGCCCGCAACTTCACCAATTGCGATTCCCTGCTGATCGGCGATCAGTGCGGCGCACACACCGTGCCCTACATGGAAGCCAAGAATTCGACCGCGCAGTTCGAGCACGAGGCCACCACCTCGAAGATTTCAGAGGACCAGAAGTTCTACGTCATGCAGCGCGGCATCCCCGAAGAAGAGGCGATCGCGCTGATCGTCAACGGCTTCGTCAAGGACGTCATCCAGCAGCTGCCGATGGAATTCGCCGTCGAGGCGCAGAAGCTGATCGGGATCAGCCTTGAAGGGAGCGTAGGGTAGTAACGTCGCCATGAACCTTGTTGACAGAGACGTATCCCCACATACCGACGCGCAGGAGTTTGTGCGCGAACAGAATGCTCGTGGGGAAGACCCGATTAAGACGATCAAGGAGATTCGCGGACGGTATGGGCTCGAACTCCAGCCGGCTCGTGATTTGGTCGTGACATCTGACGAAGTTGAAAAATTTCTTAGCAGTCAGCGGGCGTCGGGCGTTTCGCGTTTGGACGCGCGGCGTTCGGTAAAACGTCGGTTCGGCTGCGGCGGGAAGGAAGCGCTCGGCTTTATTGACGGGTCCGGCCTCTGGTCTGAGGAGGGCACGAGTCCATGAAGGCGAGATTGACGTAACACATTCATTCAGCGGCTAACGCCACGATCCAATACGACTGAAAGACTGCAAAAAATGCTTGAGATAAAAAACCTCCATGCCCGTATCGTCGACGACGGCACCGAGATCATTCGCGGCCTGAACCTGACGGTCAGAGCCGGCGAGGTCGCCGCGATCATGGGGCCGAACGGCTCGGGGAAATCGACGCTGTCCTATATCCTCGCCGGGCGCGAGGATTATGAGGTCACCGAGGGCGACATCCTCTATAACGGCCAGTCGATCCTCGAAATGGATCCAGCCGAGCGCGCAACCGCCGGCATCTTTCTCGCTTTCCAGTATCCGATGGAGATACCGGGGGTGGCGACGATGGAATTCCTGAAAGTGGCGATGAACGAGCAGCGCAAGGCGCGTGGCCAGGAACCGCTGAAGATCCCGGAATTTCTCAAGCGCGTAAAGGAAGCTGCCGCCTCGCTCAACATGGACATGGCGATGCTGAAGCGGCCGCTCAATGTCGGCTTTTCCGGCGGCGAGAAGAAGCGCGCCGAGATCCTGCAGATGAAGCTGCTCGAGCCGAAGCTGTGTGTCCTCGACGAGACCGATTCCGGTCTCGATATCGACGCGCTGAAGATCGTCGCGGACGGCGTCAACACGCTGCGCTCGCCGGATAGGGCCATTGTCGTCATAACCCACTACCAGCGCCTGCTCCAATACATCGTCCCGGATACGGTGCACGTGCTCTACAGGGGCCAGGTGATCAAGTCGGGCGACAAGTCGCTGGCGCTCGACCTCGAGGCCAATGGCTATGCCGGCGTGATCGGGCAAGCCGCGTGAGATGCAAGCGGGCCCGGAAGGCAAGCCAAACAAGGCGATACTGATGAATATGCACACGACACCCCAGCGGACATTAGCCGAAACGGCGCTGATCGACGCCTTTGGCGAGCGGCTGTCGCTGCTGCCTGGCGACGGCGCGGTGATGCTGAAGCGCGACGACGCCATTGAGGCGATCAAGGGCGGCCTGCCGACGCGGCGCATCGAATCCTGGCACTATACGGACCTGCGCCGGCTGCTGATCTCGGTGCCGGACTTCGATCCGGCAGCGGTTGCGAAAGCCATTGCGCCGATCGTCGAAGGCTCCAGCGTTTTGCCGGTGCTGAACGGCGTGTCGAGTACGAAACTGCCCGGTATCAAAGGCGTTGCCGTGCAGCGCCTGTCGGAGAAGCTGACCGACGGCAGCATCGCCCCGGGGCTGGATTCCTATGGCAGCGACGATGCCATCGGCGCGCTCAACACCGCCTTTGTCGCCGACGGCTATTTCGTCGACATCGCCGACGGTGCCCAACTGGAAAAGCCGATCGAATTGCAGAATTTGCAGGCCGGTGGACAGACGCATGTACGCCTGGCCGTCCGTGTCGGTGCCGGCGCCAAAGCTGTCGTCGTCGAGCGCCAGGCAGGCGAGGGGGCGGCGCTGGTCAGTTCGGTCAGCCAGCTTGTGCTTGGCGAGGGCGCCGAAGTGACATGGCTGGTCGTGCAGGAGCAGCCGGATACGGCGACGCATCTCGCCCAGTTCAAGGCGCATCTCGGCAAGCATTCGAAACTGACGCTGTTCGTCATGAATGCCGGCGGCAAGCTTGTCCGCCAGGAGGTCGTTGTGAAGACGACCGGCGAGGGCGCCGAATTCACCTTGCGCGGCATCAATCTGCTCGCCGGCGATACCCATACCGACGTTACTATGGTGCTCGACCACGCCGTACCGCATACCGCCTCGACCGAAGTCATCCGCAATGTGGTGACCGGCAAGGCGCGCGGCGTCTTCCAGGGCCGCATCAACGTCCACCAATATGCGCAGAAGACCAACGCCAAGATGGCCTGCAACACGCTGCTTCTGTCGGATGACGGCGAGTTCTCGACCAAGCCGGAACTCGAAATCTTCGCCGACGACGTCGTCTGCGGCCATGGCGCGACCGTCACCGAGATCGACCACAGCCATCTGTTCTACCTGATGGCGCGCGGCATCGACGAGAAGACCGCGCGCGGCCTGCTGGTCAAGGCCTTCGTCGCCGAGGTGATCGAGGAACTGGACGACGAGGCCATCGTCGAGGCGCTGGAAGCGAGACTCGACAACTGGTTCGTGGCGCACGGGTAAAGTGGATGAGGGCCGGCGCTTCGGCCAGCACCCCTCATCCGACCGAGCTTCGCTCGGCCACCTTCTCCCACAAGGGGAGAAGGAAATGCGCCTCTCCTTCTCCCCTTGTGGGAGAAGGTGGATTGGCGCGAAGCGCCAAGACGGATGAGGGGTGTTGGAAGGAACGCGGCAGCGCGGCAAGGACTTCGAGATGGACCAGAAAGTCGAAAACATCCCCTACGACGTCGAGGCGATCCGCCGCGACTTCCCGATCCTGTCGCGGCAAGTCTACGGCAAACCGCTGGTCTATCTCGACAATGGCGCCTCGGCGCAGAAGCCACAGGCGGTGCTCGACGCTATCCAGCACGCCTATTCCCAGGAATATGCCAACGTCCATCGTGGCCTGCATTTCCTGTCGAATGCCGCGACCGACGCCTATGAGAAGGCTCGCGAGACGGTGCGCCGATTCCTCAACGCACCGAGCACCGACAACATCGTCTTCACCTCGAATACCACGGCGGCGATCAACACGGTCGCCTATGGTTTCGGCATGCCGAACATCGGCGAAGGCGACGAGATCGTGCTGTCGATCATGGAGCATCATTCCAACATCGTGCCGTGGCATTTCATCCGCGAGCGGCAGGGCGCGAAGCTGGTCTGGGTACCGGTCGACGATCTCGGCGTTTTTCACATCGAGGAATTCGAAAAGCGGCTGACCGACCGGACAAAACTGGTCGCCATAACCCACATGTCGAATGCGCTGGGCACGGTGACGCCGATGAAGGAGATCGTGCGCATCGCGCACGCGCGCGGCATTCCGGTGCTGGTCGACGGCAGCCAGAGCGCCGTGCATATGCCGATCGACGTGCAGGATCTCGACTGCGATTTCTTCGTCTTCACCGGCCACAAGGTCTATGGCCCGTCGGGCATCGGCGTGCTCTATGGCAAGAAGGATATTCTGGAGCGCATGCGCCCGTTCATGGGCGGCGGCGAGATGATCGAGGAGGTGACGCAAGACATCGTCACCTACAACGATCCGCCGCACCGTTTCGAGGCCGGCACGCCGCCGATCGTGCAGGCAATCGGGCTTGGTGCCGCGCTCGAATACATGGAAAAGATCGGCCGCGAGCGCATCGCCGCGCACGAGGCCGATCTGAAGGACTATGCGCATCAGCGGTTGCGCGCCATCAACTCGCTGCGCATCTTCGGCGATGCGCCCGGCAAGGGCGCCATCATCTCGTTCGAGCTGCAGGGCATCCATGCCCATGACGTGTCGATGGTCATCGACCGGCAGGGCGTGGCGGTCCGCGCCGGCACGCATTGCGCCCAGCCGCTGTTGAAACGCTTCGGCGTAACATCCACATGCAGGGCGTCGTTCGGCATGTATAATACCAGGGCCGAAGTCGATGCTTTGGCCGATGCGCTGGAAAAAGCGCGAAAATTCTTCGGGTGACGATCATGGATGATGCCAGCCACACCGCCGAGACCAATTCGGAAGCGATGACCGATGCGGCGGTTTCCGGATCGACAATCCCCGCCGACGAACTGGCGCGGCTGACCGACGACATCGTCTCGGCGTTGAAGACGGTCTACGACCCGGAAATCCCGGCCGACATCTACGAGCTCGGCCTGGTCTACAAGATCGACATCGAGGACGACCGCTCGGTCAAGATCGACATGACGCTGACCGCGCCGGGCTGCCCGGTGGCCGGCGAAATGCCGGGCTGGGTCGAAAACGCCGTCGGCGCCGTCGAAGGCGTCTCCGGCGTCGAGGTCAACATGACCTTCGATCCGCCCTGGTCGCCCGACCGCATGTCGGAAGAGGCGCAGGTGGCGGTTGGGTGGTACTAGCATCCGAACCAGCCAGAGGCTGGCGCACTTGCGCCGGGTACAAAACTTCACCATTTTAGGTGAGGAATCATTCGGCAGGCCTTGAACCTGCGCGCAATGGAGAAGGAAAATATGGGACGCTTTGCCGTCATCACGATGACCGAAAAGGCCGCCGACCGGGTGCGCGAGATCGTTGCGACCCGTGAGAATGCGCATGGCATTCGCCTTGGCATCAAGAAGGGCGGCTGCGCCGGCATGGAATATACGGTCGACCTAGTGACCGAGCCCAACGCCAAGGACGACCATATCGAGCGCGACGGCGCCCATGTCTATGTCGCGCCGGAGGCGGCACTTTTCCTGTTCGGCACCGAGATGGACTTCGAGCAGACGACGCTGCGCACCGGCTTCACCTTCCGCAATCCGAACCAGAGTTCGGCCTGCGGCTGCGGCGAATCGGTCGAATTGAAGCCGGCCGATCTGAAGGCACTGGCCGAGGCGCGCGAAGCAAGCGCGGCTTAGCGTCTCTGGTGATGAGTGCCGAGGCATATCGCTGGCGGTGTGCCTGTTGCGGTCAGGAATATACCGGGCTTCCAACAGATATGGCGTTCGGTGCGCCCGTGGACACGGACACGCTTGACGATGCCGCTCGAGCGACCTTTCGCAAGAATGAAGATTTCTGCGAGGTGCGCCGTGCGTCGGGGGTAACAGATCGGTTTGTTCGTTGCTTGCTGCCTCTGCCAGTGCCTCAGCTATCCAGCGAGTTCTGTTTCGGCGTATGGATGTCGGTCTCGGAAAAAAGCTGGAATCTATACCGAGATGGATACGACAGTGGCCAGTATGAAGAAGAACTCTGTTTTGGATATCTGATGCACAACATTCCTGAGTATCCCGGCTCGTTGCATCTGCATGCCAATGTTGTATTTCAGCCCGGTGATCAGCGTCCGAAGGTGTTTCTGCTTGATGCAGATCATCCCTTGGTTGCGGCCCAACGCAGTGGGGTGGATGTGGCGCAGATAGAGCGCTGGGTGGCTCTCACGCACCGACCTAAGGCCGGGAGCAACTAATCCACCCACATCCCTGTTCGCTTGTGCCAGTCTGCGATCGACTCCTCCGGGTAGACATCGAAAACCTTGTCGCCCTTGCCGATATCCGGCTCGACCCAGTTCGCTTTGTATTTCAGCATCAGATGCACCTTCTCCGGTGGCTTTGGCAGGTCTGTGTCGATCGCTGAGGCAAACGGATGCACCAGCTCCGGCCAGGTCGGATCGTAGAGCCAGAGTGCCGTCCCGCATTTCGTGCAGAAGTTCCGCTCGCCCGTCGAGGTCTCGCGTTGCGGGTGCTCGTCGTCCTCGATCTCGGCGCGGTAGACGCCGAGATGGCGCTTGCCCTGGATTTTCAGCGTCTCGTAATCGGCGCCGAGATTGATGGCAAAACCGCCGCCGCCCTGCTGCTTGCGGCAGATCGAGCAGTAGCACAGCATGAACGGCACCGGCGTGTGGCTTTCCACCTCGAAACGCACGGCATTGCACCGGCAGGACCCTTTGAGCAGAAGCGGCATGAGAAACTCCGACGAAAGTGATTTGCACTTTGTCAGGATGGCGCCGGTTGCGGCGATGACAAGGGGAAATCCGGGTGACATGATCGCCGCATGGACAACGAGCGCATAGAAGAGCTTTTCGAAGGCCTCGGCCCGGTCAGTATCCGCAAGCTGTTCGGCGGCAAGGGCATCTATTTCGACGGCGTCATCGTCGCCATCGTCATCGGTGGCGAATTGATGCTGAAGGCCGACGCCGAAAGCGCCCCGGAATTCGAAGCGGCCGGCTGCCGGCAATGGACCTATACCGGCTCGCGCCACGGCAAGCTCGTGTCGATGCCCTATTGGAGCGTTCCCGACAGCGCGCTCGACGATCCCGACGAGATGGCGATCTGGGCGCGCCGCGCCTACGAGGCAGGACGGCGCGCCGGCAAATAGGCTGCGTCATGCTTCGGCAATTCCGGGCCGCACTTCATGCCAGCTCCCGCGCGTCAGGCACGAGCGCCAGCGCTTCGGCAAAGCTGGCGCTGGTGAAGGCGGCGCGCTCGTCGGCGAGCATCGCGGCGGCAACGCCTTCGCGCAGCGCTGCGCGCAGCGTCAGGCCGCGCAGCAGGGCAGCGATCGTGGCGCCTGCCAATGCGTCGCCGGCGCCGGCAGCATCGGTCCGCTTTTGCAGCGGCGGTGGCGAGATCGAGAACGCGCTCAATTCGTCGAAACCGAGCACTGGTTCGTCGCCGGCGGTGATCACGCCGCTTTTCAGCCCGGCGCGTCTCAGGCCGTCGACGATGCCTTGATCGATTTGGACGCCGGCGAGCACGCCGGCCTCGGGCCGGTTCATGAAGGCCATCGCCAGACGGTCGAGCACCGGCGTCAGCCGCGCCGCTTTGTTGGGCGAGACCGCAAGCGCAAACACCGGCTTGCCGGCGGCGAGTGCCGCCAGCCGCTCCAGCGCGGTCGACGGCAGGTTGGCGTCGCACAGCACCGCGTCGGCCGAACCGATCGCTTCCCGCACCTTGGCGCGGCGGATCTGCTTGGGAAGCGCCAGCTCGTAGAGCACCATGTCGGCAAGGCCGGCGATCAGCCCGCCGTCGCTGTCGATCAGCATCGTATGGCTTGGCGTTGCTCGGTCGAGGAACACCGCCGACAGGTCGGTAATGCCGGCCTCGGTGACGGCGCGTAAGACCGTGTCGCCCAGGGCATCGCCGCCGCGTACCGAAAGCAGCGAGGCCGAGGCGCCGCGTCGCACCGCACAGCGCAAGGCGTTAAAGACGGCGCCGCCGACATGCTCGCGCATCGTGCCGGGATTAGACGCTGCTGGCACGAAGGCGCCGGCAACCCGGCCGCGCCGCTCGATATAGGCGCCGCCCACGGCCAGGATCGTCGAGGATTTGATCATGCCGTCAAAATGCCCTTTAGCTGTTGCCCGGAGAGACTAGGTCGCCGGGCGGAACCCCGCAATCGCGGGTCCGATTCGGTTGGTGACGGCAACGGCGCCGCATGCGAGGCGAGACACATCGGAAGCGATAATTGCGAAACAAAAATAGAACAAATAGCGATATACGTTATTTTTCAAATCCTTGGTGCTCATTGACAAATGAGAACAAATGAGGTACATTCTTTTAAGGATTGCGGGATTGTCCGGCCTCCATTGACGACCACGGGGTGATGTATCATGGCTCAGAATTCTTTGCGGCTTGTAGAGGACAAAGCGGTGGATAAATCAAAGGCTCTGGATGCGGCGCTGTCGCAAATCGAGCGTGCCTTCGGCAAGGGCTCGATCATGCGGCTCGGCGCGAACGAGCAGGTCGTCGAGATCGAAACGGTGCCGACCGGCTCGCTTGGGCTGGACATCGCGCTTGGCGTCGGCGGCCTGCCACGCGGCCGCATCGTCGAGATCTACGGGCCGGAAAGCTCGGGCAAGACGACGCTGGCGCTGCACACGGTGGCCGAAGCCCAGAAGAAGGGCGGCATCTGCGCCTTCGTCGATGCCGAGCACGCGCTCGACCCGGTCTATGCCCGCAAGCTCGGCGTCGATCTCGAAAACCTGCTGATCTCGCAGCCCGATACCGGCGAGCAGGCGCTGGAGATCTGCGACACGCTGGTGCGCTCCGGCGCCATCGACGTGCTGGTGGTCGATTCGGTGGCGGCGTTGACGCCGCGGGCGGAAATCGAAGGCGAGATGGGCGATTCGCTGCCCGGCCTGCAGGCCCGCCTGATGAGCCAGGCACTGCGCAAGCTCACCGCCTCGATCTCGCGCTCCAACACCATGGTCATCTTCATCAACCAGATCCGCATGAAGATCGGCGTCATGTTCGGTTCGCCCGAGACGACGACCGGCGGCAATGCGTTGAAATTCTATGCCTCGGTCCGCCTCGACATCCGCCGCATCGGCTCGGTCAAGGATCGCGACGAGGTCGTCGGCAACCAGACCCGCGTCAAGGTCGTCAAGAACAAGCTGGCGCCGCCCTTCAAGGTGGTCGAGTTCGACATCATGTATGGCGAGGGCGTCTCGAAGACCGGCGAGCTGGTCGATCTCGGCGTCAAGGCGGGCGTGGTCGAAAAGTCGGGCGCCTGGTTCTCCTACAATTCGCAGCGTCTTGGCCAGGGCCGCGAAAACGCAAAACTGTTCCTGCGCGACAATCCCGACACGGCGCGCGAGATCGAGCTGGCGCTACGGCAGAATGCCGGGCTGATTGCTGAGAAATTCCTTGAGAACGGCGGCTCCGAAAGCAGCGACGACGGTTTCGAGGACGACGCTGGGGTGATGTAGGGCAAGCGACGCCTCGCTGAGCCTCAGCCAGGTTTCGATTTGATGTTTTGATTTTGAGTTTGCGTAATCGATGCGTTTCGAACCGCCGGCCCATGGCCGGCGGTTCGCGTTTGACGGCGAGGCAGACGCATTTCAAGGCGCTGGTGAAAGCCGGGATTTGAGACCATTTGGTGTTTCTGGACAGGCTGCGGTGCGACCGCTAAAAGGCCATGTCTATTTTCCGCCGGCAGCCGGCGGTTCTCTCGAAAAGGCAGTATTCATGAGTGGCGTCAACGAGATCCGGTCGGCATTTCTCGACTATTTTCGCAAGGAAGGTCACGAGGTCGTCGCGTCAAGCCCGCTGGTGCCGCGCAACGACCCGACGCTGATGTTCACCAATGCCGGCATGGTGCAGTTCAAGAACGTTTTCACCGGTCTGGAGAAGCGGCCGTATTCGCGCGCCACGACTGCCCAGAAGAGTGTTCGCGCCGGCGGCAAGCACAACGACCTCGACAATGTCGGCTACACCGCGCGCCACCTGACCTTCTTCGAGATGCTCGGCAATTTCTCCTTCGGCGACTATTTCAAGGAGCGGGCCATAGAGCTTGCCTGGAACCTGATCACCAGGGAGTTCGGGCTGAAGAAGGACAAGCTGCTGGTCACCGTCTACCACACCGACGACGAGGCGGCCTCGTACTGGAAGAAGATCGCCGGCCTTTCGGACGATCGCATCATCCGCATCGCGACTTCGGACAATTTCTGGGCAATGGGCGACACTGGACCTTGCGGGCCGTGTTCGGAGATATTCATCGACCGTGGCGAGCATATCTGGGGCGGCCCTCCTGGCAGCCCCGAGGAGGATGGCGACCGTTTCCTTGAATTCTGGAACCTGGTGTTCATGCAGTACGAACAGGTGACGAAGGACGAGCGCGTCGACCTGCCGCGTCCGTCGATCGACACAGGCATGGGCCTCGAGCGCATGGCATCCATCCTGCAAGGCGTTGAA
The DNA here is from genome assembly GCF_040320845.1 of Mesorhizobium sp. M0601. Classification (NCBI taxonomy): domain Bacteria; kingdom Pseudomonadati; phylum Pseudomonadota; class Alphaproteobacteria; order Hyphomicrobiales; family Phyllobacteriaceae; genus Mesorhizobium; species Mesorhizobium sp. M0601. The sequence continues at coordinate 53,138 of NZ_JAMYQK010000004.1, read as the reverse complement.
AGCGTCTTCGAAACCGACCTGTTCCGCCACCTGATCGACGCTGCGTCGTCGGCGCTTGGCAAAGGTCCGGATGCGGGCACCGTCGCATCGTTCCGCGTCATCGCCGACCATTTGCGTTCGTCCTGCTTCCTGGTCGCCGACGGCGTGCTGCCGTCCAACGAAGGACGCGGCTACGTGCTTCGTCGCATCATGCGCCGCGCCATGCGCCACGCGCAGTTGCTCGGCGCCCGCGATCCGCTGATGTGGCGCCTGGTGCCGGCACTGGTCCGCGAGATGGGCCAAGCCTACCCGGAACTGGTGCGCGGCGAACAGATGATCACCGAAACGCTGAAGCTTGAGGAAACTCGTTTCCGCAAGACGCTGGTGCGCGGCTTGGGCTTGCTTTCCGAGGCGACGGAAAAGCTGGCCTCCGGCGACATGCTGGATGGCGAGACAGCGTTCAAGCTCTACGACACCTATGGCTTTCCGCTCGATCTGACGCAGGACGCGCTGCGCCAGCGCAACATCTCGGTCAACCTTGCCGGCTTCACCGAGGCGATGGAGCGGCAGAAGGCGGAGGCGCGCAAAAGCTGGGCTGGTTCCGGTGAGGCCGCAACCGAGACGATATGGTTCGCGGTGCGTGAGGAGACCGGCGCCACCGAATTCCTGGGGTATGAGACCGAGCAGGCGGAAGGCCTCATCCAAGCGCTGGTCAAGGACGGCAAGACCGTCGACAGCGCCGGCAAGGGCGACGCCGTTGCCGTGGTTGTCAACCAGACGCCGTTCTATGGCGAATCCGGTGGCCAGATGGGCGATACCGGCGTCATTTCGGGCGACGGGTTCTCGATCGAGATATCCGATACCCAGAAGAAGGCCGATGGGCTTTTCGTCCATCTCGGCAGGGTGGCTAACGGCACGGTCAAGACGGGCGCGACCGTCGAGCTGAAGGTGGACCACGCGCGTCGCACCAGGCTGCGCGCGAACCATTCCGCCACGCATCTGATCCATGAGGCGCTGCGCGAGGTGCTGGGTACCCATGTGGCGCAGAAGGGCTCGCTGGTTGCGCCCGAGCGTCTGCGCTTCGACATCTCCCACAACAAGCCGATCTCGCATGACGAGCTCGAAGAGGTAGAGCGCATGGCGAACGAGATCGTCGTTCAGAACGGCCCTGTAACCACGCGGCTGATGTCTGTCGACGACGCCATTGCCGAAGGCGCCATGGCGCTGTTTGGCGAGAAATATGGCGATGAAGTGCGCGTCGTTTCGATGGGCACGGGCTTGCATGGCGCCAAGGCCAACCGGCCTTATTCGGTCGAGCTATGCGGCGGCACGCATGTCAGGGCGACCGGCGATATCGGCCTGGTGCGCATCCTGTCCGACAGCGCGGTCGCTGCCGGCGTGCGCCGCATCGAGGCGTTGACCGGCGAGGCGGCCAGAAAGCATCTCGACGAACAGGACAAGCGGTTGAAGGCGGCCGCCGCCGCGCTGAGGATTTCGCCGGCCGATGTGCCGGCCCGCGTCGAGGCGCTGCTCGACGAACGCAAGAAGCTCGAAAAGGAGCTGACAGAGGCGCGCAAGAAGCTGGCGCTGGGCGATCGCTCGCCAGCCGGTGTGCCGGCGGAAAACGAAACCATTGCCGGTGTCGGTTTTCTCGGCAAGGCGGTATCGGGCGTCTCGCCAAAGGATCTTAAGCCGTTGGCCGATGCCGGCAAGAAGTCGCTCGGCTCCGGCATCGTCGTCTTTGTCGGCGCCGGCGAGGACAACAAGGCGAGCGTCGTCGTCGCCGTCACCGATGATCTGACCGGCCGCTTCAACGCCATCGATCTGGTGCGCGTCGCGTCCGCGGCATTGGGCGGGCAAGGCGGCGGCGGGCGACCCGATATGGCCCAGGCCGGCGGCCCGGACGGCTCGAAGGCCGAAGACGCGATCGCTGCGGTGAAAGCGGCTCTCGAAGCGGCGTGAACCTGCACCGGGGCCGGCACGGCCGAAATGGCGCGCCGCCCAGCGGATATCTCTGAGGGCCGATATGCCGACGCTGACGATGTATCAGGTCGATGCCTTTGCCGAACGGGCCTTCCAGGGTAACCCTGCCGCCGTTCTCCTTTTAGAGGAATGGCTGTCGGAGCAGGTAATGCAGGCCATCGCCAACGAAAACAATCTTGCTGAAACCGCGTTTGTGCGGCCGAATGGCAAAGGTTGGGATTTGCGCTGGTTCACGCCGGTCCACGAAGTCGACTTCTGCGGCCACGCCACTCTTGCGGCCGCCCATGTGCTGGCTACGGAATACAATGGTCAGGGCGAAATGGCCTTCGCCACCCGGGTCGGCGAGCTGCGGGTTTCCCGGTGGGAAGGGGGCTATCAGCTCGATCTGCCTTGTTTTCCGCCGCAGCCCGTCGAGGAAGAGCTGGACTCGGCGCTGCAAGCGATATTGCCTCAGCGGCCGGTTGCGAGCTTCCGCAATTTCGAGAACCTGTTTGTCGAGCTTGCCGACGAGACAACCGTGCGATCTTTCGTTCCCGATCTGCTCAGGATCGGACGTTTTCATCCTCTCGGCCTGGTTATTACCGCGCCTGGGCGAGCCCACGATTTCGTCTCCCGTTACTTCGTGCCTGGGGCGGGCATTCCCGAGGATCCGGTAACCGGCTCCATTCATGCGACGCTGGTGCCTTACTGGTCTGAAAAACTCGGCAAGACGCATCTGTCGGTATTCCAATGCTCGCAGCGCGGCGGGCATTTGCTATGCGAACTGGCCGGAGATCGCGTGCTGATCACAGGCCGTGCGAAGACCTTCATGAAGGCGGAGATCTACCTTCCCGATTGAGCGGCTTGCCAATTCGGTGGCTGCTTCGCCTGAGCCAGGTGTCCAGATCACGGTATGGCGTTTGGGCCGGGCGGCGGCCCGATGGCGCAGGGCAGTGGCCCCAAAGAGGCGGCGCTAGAACGGCATAGCGCTCATCAGAGATGCCTTGATGCCTTCAGGGCACGCGTCATTCGCGTCGAGTCCCCCCAGGTCGACAGCCAAATCAGGCAGTCGGTGGTAACGGAGATCGCTGCGCGCAGGCGGTTCAGCAACGGTCCAGGCGAGGTCAGCTGCTCTTCGGCGTGACGGAGATGGGCAAGCTCTTCTTCGCGGATGGACAGGATGATGCCGTGCAACTCGTGATCGCGTCCGGTGAGAAAGAACAGCTGATCATCGAGATGGCGGTGCACCGCCGCTTCGACAGCTGCGGTGCAGGCCCAGACGCCTTGCGGGCCGAGCAGGGCAGTGAGGAAACCCAGCAGCCAGCCGCCCCAGCTCCAGAATTGCATCACGCGACACGGTCGGGAATTTCGCAGTGGCATGGCTGCATGGAAAGACGCGCAATGGGTGCGCTCGTGCCCAAGCATCTCCGACAAAGACGGCACGCAGTCCGGCCAGAAACGCTTCGCGACAAGAATCTGTGCCGAATAGATTCTGATCGCGCCGTACTCGCCGGCGTGGTTGACTCTGACTATTCTGGCCACCGTCAGTGCGTCCTGGTGAGAGAGCTTGGCCATGAATGCGCTCGAGAGTTAAGTCAGCCTGCCGGCAACGCTCGCACGCGCCGCAATGCGGGTCCACCAATTCTGGATCTCGGCAAACTCGGCCAGCAGGGCTTGTCCCTCGGCGACCTTGACGAAATAGCCGATGATCGGTGCGGCGTGCAGGTCGGCCAGCGTCAGGTCCGTTCCCAACAGCCAAGGCCCTTCAGCTTTCAGCGAGGAGAGCGCCTGCAATGCCGTTCTTGCCTGCCGCAACCCGTTGGCGATCACGGCTTCGTCGGGCGACGTTTTTTCCAGCCGCTCGACAGCGACATCCCAGACCATGGTCCTGTAGGCGTAGGCGTCGAGCAGGCCGGTGATCTGGTTCAGGCGTGCTCGAGGCCGGGCTTCGACCGGCTGCAGCGCCGGGCCGCCAAAGGCTTCGTCGACATAACGGACAATCGCGCCGGTCTCGTAGAGGCGAAAGCCGTCATGCTCGAAGGCCGGGATGCGGCCGAACGGCTGGTGCTCGAAATACCAGCCGGGAATGCCGTCCGCGGCAAAGATGTCGACGGGCACGAGCTCGTAGCCGACGCCCTTTTCCTCCAGCACCAGCCGCACGATGCGTACATAGACGCTGTAGTCCGCGCCGTAGACGACGGGCTTGCCCATGCCGGTTGGGCTCAGGCCATCGCTTTCTGCAAATTCTCGTCGATCTTGTCGAGGAAGCCGGTGGTCGAAAGCCATGGCTGGTCGGGGCCGATCAGCAGCGACAGGTCCTTGGTCATGAAGCCGGACTCGACCGTCTGGATGCAGACCCTTTCCAGCGTCTCGGCAAAGCGCCTCAGTTCGGCATTGTCGTCGAGCTTGGCGCGGTGCGCGAGGCCGCGCGTCCACGCAAAGATCGAGGCGATCGAATTGGTCGAGGTCTCCTCGCCCTTCTGGTGCTGGCGATAGTGGCGGGTGACGGTGCCGTGCGCGGCTTCCGCCTCGACGGTCTTGCCGTCCGGCGTCATCAGCACCGAGGTCATCAGGCCGAGCGAGCCGAAGCCTTGCGCCACCGTGTCGGACTGCACGTCGCCGTCATAATTCTTGCAGGCCCAGACATAGCCACCCGACCATTTCAGGCTCGAGGCCACCATGTCGTCGATCAGCCGGTGCTCGTACCAGAGTTTCTTCGCTTTGAATTCTGCTTCGAACTCCGCTTCGTAGACCTCCTGGAAGATGTCCTTGAAGCGTCCGTCATAGGCTTTGAGGATGGTGTTCTTGGTCGAGAGGTAGACGGGGTAATTACGCAGCAGGCCGTAGTTCAGGGAGGCGCGGGCGAATTCGCGGATCGATTCGTCGAGATTGTACATGGCCATGGCGACGCCGGCGCCGGGTGCGTCGAAGACGTCGTGCTCGATCACCTGGCCGTCCTCGCCGACGAATTTGATCGTCAGCTTGCCCTTGCCGGGGAAGCGGAAGTCGGTGGCGCGGTACTGGTCGCCGAAGGCGTGGCGGCCGACGATGATCGGCTTGGTCCAGCCGGGCACCAGCCGCGGCACGTTCTTCATGATGATCGGCTCGCGAAAGATGGTGCCGCCGAGGATGTTGCGGATGGTGCCGTTCGGCGACTTCCACATCTTCTTCAGCTTGAATTCCTCGACGCGCTGCTCGTCGGGCGTGATCGTCGCGCATTTCACGCCGACGCCGTATTTCTTGATGGCATTGGCCGAATCGATGGTCACCTGGTCGTTGGTGGCGTCGCGGTGCTCGATGCCGAGGTCGTAATATTCGAGCTTGAGGTCGAGATAAGGGTGGATCAGCTTGTCCTTGATGAACTGCCAGATGATGCGGGTCATCTCGTCGCCGTCGAGTTCGACGACCGGGTTCGCCACCTTGATCTTCGCCATGGAAAGAATGCCTCACTTTTGGGGAACGGAACGGCCTTGCCCGCACGGCCGCCGGCCCTGGGATGCGGCCCGTATATCAAAGGCTTTTTGGCCGCGCAAACGGCGAACCGCGCCGTAGTGTCGGCATTCCTTGCGAAAGCTTCATTTTCGCCGCCAAATGTGGCAGGGGACTGCGAAATGCCGCAAACAGCAGTTCACTGACAACCATGGCCGCTACCCAGGATCCCGCCACCCCTCTTGCCTCCGGAACTCCAGCGTCCGGACCGGCGATCATCCTGGTCGAGCCGCAGCTCGGCGAGAATATCGGCATGGTTGCGCGCGCCATGGCCAATTTCGGCCTTACCGAGCTGCGGCTCGTCAATCCGCGCGACGGCTGGCCGAGCGAGAAGGCGCGTGCCGCCGCAAGCCGCGCCGACCACGTCATCGATGCAGTCACGGTGTTCGATGACCTCGCCTCGGCGATTGCCGATTTGAACTTCGTCTTCGCCACCACGGCGCGCGCGCGCGACAATTTCAAGCCGGTGCGCGGTCCGGTCGAGGCGGGCAGGGCGCTGCGCGCGCGGCAGCGGGCCGGCCAGCGCACCGGCATCCTGTTCGGCCGCGAGCGCTTCGGCCTCTATAATGACGAGGTCGGCCTTGCCGACGAGATCGTCACTTTCCCCGTCGATCCAGCCTTCTCCTCGCTCAACATCGCCCAGGCTGCCCTGCTGATGTCCTATGAATGGATGAAGTCCGGCCTGGAAGACGAGACCAGGACCAACTTCTCTGGCCCCGAAATGCCGCCGGCTGCCAAGGAAGAATTGCACGGCCTGTTGGCGTATCTGGAAGGTGCACTGGAGGCGCGCGGCTATTTCCGCCCGGCAGCGAAGAAGCCGAAGATGGTCGACAATTTGCGTGCAGTGCTGACCCGCCCCGGCTTTGCTGAGCCGGAGCTCAAGGTGCTGCGCGGCATACTATCATCGCTGGACAGGTTCTCGCCGGCCATGCCGCGCGGCGACGGATCGCCCGGCGACGATCCAAGGCGGCTCCCGGCGGCGGCCCGGCGCGCTGGCAGGGCGACAGACAAAGACTAGCCTCGGAACGACCCATACCTCACCAGTAACCGAATGTTATTTGGTGTGATCCATTGTCTGGAAAACGATGGATCCTTTCGATGTTCAATTCAAATATCGGGCGTCTTCGCTTTTTCTTCTATTCCGCGGCCTTGCTGGTTGCGGAAATCGTGACATTCGTGCTGTGCGTCGTGGGGACCGTCGGCTTCGAGGGTTTGGCCAATTCGAAACCCGGTCCTTCCAGGGAAGGGCTGGCCGCGGCTGTTCTCGTTACCTCGCTGGTGATCGTTCTGTTCCGCGCGAATTTCGCCTGGCGTCGAAGCCGCGACGCGCAAGGGTCGGGTTGGATCCTTTGGTCGTATATCGTGTTCTCGACGCTGTTCGCGATCCTGCAGGCCGGCACTGTTCTTGTCGTAAAATTCGACGGCGAAGATTCGCATTCCGGCCTTAACCTGCTGGGATTGGCTCTTGTCGGGCTGTGGGTCGTCATCTTGGCGGGCAAGCCGGCGGGCGGTGGCTCTGCGGATATGGCGTCATCCCTGAGTTTCGACGATTTCGACCCGCCCGGGCCGCTGCGCGGCGCCGCCGCGCTCCATTCAGCGTCAGCCGCCGGCGCGACGGCCCTGGCTCCAGCCTACGCCACGCGGGCCGCGCCGGTGCCGTCGAACCCTGCATCTCAACCTGCATCTCCGGCGAACGGCCGGCCGCGGCCCGGCGGCTTCGGCAAGCGCGGCCTTGTGTGACCGGCTCGCCGCATCAAGGCCATGATGCTTCCACATAGAAGCGGCCGGGATAAAGCATCATTGGCCGAAGCAGAAAGCATGGGCCGGGCCTTCCCCCGTGATCTCGTTTGTGATTCCCAGCCCTTAGTGATTCCCAGCCCTTAGTGACTCAATGACAATGACCGATCCATCGAGCGCCCGTCCGATCCTGATGTTCGATTCCGGCATTGGCGGCCTCACCGTGCTGCGTGAGGCGCGCGTGCTGATGCCTGACCGCCGCTTCATCTATGTCGCCGACGACGCGGCGTTCCCCTTCGGCGGCTGGGAGGAACCGGCGCTGAGAACACATATCCTGGAGTTGTTCGCCAGGCTGCTCGACCGGTTTTCGCCGGCCATCTCGGTCATCGCCTGCAACACTGCCTCGACGCTGGTCATCGATGCCTTGCGCGAGAGGTTTCCCGGCCACCCTTTCGTCGGCACCGTGCCGGCCATCAAGCCGGCGGCGGAACGCACGCGCTCAGGCCTGGTTTCGGTGCTGGCTACGCCCGGCACCGTCAAGCGCCAGTACACGCGCGACCTGATCAGCAAATGGGCGCAGAAATGCCATGTCCGCCTGGTCGGCAGCGACAAGCTGGCGGGATTGGCCGAAGCCTATATGCGCGATGGCTTTGTCGACGAGGACGCCGTGCGCGCCGAGATCGCGCCGTGCTTCGTCGAGCATGACGGGCTGCGCACCGACATCGTCGTGCTTGCCTGCACCCATTATCCGTTTTTGGCCAACCGCATGCGCAAGACAGCACCGTGGCCGGTCGACTGGCTCGACCCGGCCGAGGCGATCGCACGCCGGGCGCTGTCGCTGCTTGCCGATACCGAGGCCCGCTATCGCAGAGAGGCACTGCCGGAAGGCGCCGACCTTGCATTCTTCACCTCGAACAGCGCCGATTTTCCGACGCGCCGGCTGATGCAGGGATTTGGCCTGGCGATATCCTGATCGCAGGCAATTTTCGCTTTGGGAACATCACACCGGACAATGCGTTTTCCTCTCATTGGAAACGGGAGAAACCATCATGCCAGCCACCTCAAAAGCCCAGCAGAAAGCGGCCGGCGCGGCATTGTCAGCCAAGCGCGGCGAGACCAAGAAGGGCGCGCTCAAAGGCGCGTCGAAGGGAATGTATAAATCCATGAGCGAAAAACAGCTCGAGGAATTCGCCGAGACCAAGCGCAAGGGCCTGCCGGAAAAGAAGTCGAAACACTGATCGACTGGCCATTCTGACGGCGGATGCCGGTCAATAAAAGGCCCGCGGCTGAGCCGCGGGCCATGAAGTCTCAACGGGCGAGGACGAAAATTACCAGTTCCAGCCCCACCCGCAGCGCCGCACTTTGTAGCGGATCACCTTGCGATGACCGTGGCGCCACACCACCTTCTTCTTGACCACGATGCGGCAGACCTGGTGATGCCTGTGCCCATGCCAATGCCGGGCCTGCGCCGGCTCGGGCGCGACCGCCATCGTGCCGGCCATCACCGCGGCTCCTACCAACGTAAGGAAGAACTTCTTCATACGAATTCCAGCTCCTCTGACTTCAGTCCCTTCCTGATGCCGCTGGCGCAACCTCCCGCCACATCCGGCACGTTCTACAACCGTAACACTATCCGGTTCGGCGATTCGCGCCAGCCGGAAGCTTGACAGCGGTTAAATCTCCGTTTAACCAGCCCACCAACACCGGGCCGCAATGCCCGGTGGTTTTCTTTATGTGTGCGAGACGTTTGGGAAGCCGGTTTTACTTTCCCTATGTCTTGTTTGAAATGACGTGTCCCGTGGGTTTTCCGTCGCGTTGCGTGGAAAACCCTGTCAGGTCTCGAAAACGGAGGCCAGAGGAGGGCGCGTTTCCTTCACCCGGACCATGAGGTTCCGGGTGCATTGTTTTGAAAGGGAATGCGATGAGCAAGCGCGAATCCGCGAAGTACAAGATCGACCGCCGTCTTGGCGAAAACATCTGGGGCCGCCCGAAGTCCCCGGTCAACAAGCGTGAATACGGCCCCGGCCAGCATGGCCAGCGTCGCAAAGGCAAGCTTTCCGATTTCGGCCTGCAGCTGCGCGCCAAGCAGAAGCTGAAGGGCCACTATGGCGACGTGTCGGAAAAGCAGTTCCGCAAGGTCTATGAAGAGGCGGACCGCCGCAAGGGCGACACCTCGGAGAACCTGATCGGCCTGCTCGAATCGCGCCTCGACGCAGTCGTCTACCGCGCCAAGTTCGTGCCGACCATCTTTGCGGCGCGCCAGTTCGTCAATCATGGCCACGTCAACGTCAACGGCAAGCGCGTCAACATCGGCTCGTACCGCTGCAAGCCGGGCGATGTCATCGAAGTGCGCGAGAAGTCGAAGCAGCTGGTCATCGTGCTGGAATCTGTGGGCCTGGCCGAGCGCGACGTGCCCGACTACATCGAGGCCGACCACAACAAGATGACCGCGGCTTTCACGCGCATCCCCGGCCTGGCGGACGTTCCGTTTGCCGTGCAGATGGAACCGAACCTGGTCGTCGAATTCTATTCGCGCTGATCGGCGCGTTCGTCGCGATACAATCGAAGGCCGCCCGTCGAGGCGGCCTTTTCTTTTTTCGTTTCTTTTTCCGCGGCGTGATTCCGAAATCGATTTCGGTTTTCGGTCCGATGCGCTACTGCGGGCGGCAACAGGATCTTGGGGCCGACGCGCCATGAATATGCTGCCAGACGCCGAAACACTCGAACCGGTCGCCGATACCGAAGGCGGCTTTCATCCGCTGTTTGCCGATGTGCCGTCCTCCGTCGAGTTCAACAAGCTGCGCAAGCGGCTGTTGCGGCTTGCCCGCCAGGCGATCGACGATTTCGCCATGGTGAGACCCGGCGACCGTTGGCTGATCGCTCTGTCGGGCGGCAAGGATTCCTACGGCCTGCTTGCCGTGCTGCTCGATCTCAAATGGCGCGGGCTGCTGCCGGTCGAGCTGTTGGCCTGCAATCTCGACCAGGGCCAGCCGAACTTTCCCAAGCACATATTGCCCGATTATCTCGATAGATATGCCATTCCGCATCGCATCGAATATCAGGACACCTATTCGGTGGTCACCGACAAGCTGGCCGAGGGCAGCACCTATTGCTCGCTGTGCTCGCGGCTGCGGCGCGGCCATCTCTATCGCATTGCCCGCGAGGAGGGCTGCTCGGCGCTGGTGCTCGGTCATCACCGCGAGGACATACTGGAAACCTTCTTCATGAACCTGTTCCATGGCGGACGCCTGGCCGCCATGCCGCCGAAGCTGCTCAATGACGAAGGCGATGTCATGGTGCTGCGGCCGCTCGCCTATTGTGCGGAAGCCGATCTCGAGAAATTCGCCGACGCCATGAAATTCCCGATCATTCCGTGCGATCTGTGCGGTAGCCAGGAGGGCCTGCAGCGCAACGCCATGAAGGCGATGCTCGACGACATCGAGAAGCGCATGCCCGGCCGCAAGGACACGATGATCCGCGCCATGACCAATGTGCGGCGTTCACATCTGCTCGACAGGAAACTGTTCGATTTCGCCGCCCTCAACGAAACCCTCACCACCAGGCGTCCCGATGACATTTGACGACAGCGCGATCGACTGGCTTGCCGACCTTCTGTCGGAAGTCGCCGTCGCCGAGATCATGCCGCGCTTTCGCCGGTTGAGCGAGGGCGACGTCCGTCGCAAGACCTCGGCCGCCGATCTCGTCACCGAGGCCGACGTCAATGCCGAACGGCTCATCACCGCCAGGCTGCGCCAGCGTTATCCCCACGCAATGATCGTCGGCGAGGAGGCCTGCTCCGACGACCTGACGCTGCTCGACGGTCTCGGCGATGCCGAACTCGCCTTCGTCATCGACCCGGTCGACGGCACCTTCAACTTCGCCTCCGGCGTGCCGCTTTTCGGCGTCATGCTTGGCGTCGTGGTCAAGGGCGAGACGGTCGTCGGCATCATTCACGATCCCGTCGGCAAGGATTGGCTGATCGGCGTTAGTGGCGCCGGCAGCCATATCCGCCATGCCCATGGCAATCTGGAAAAGGTCCATGTCGCCAAACCCGCGCCGATGTCGGAAATGACCGGTGCGGTCTCATGGCACTATGTGCCCGAGCCGGACCGCTCACGTTTGGCGCGCAACCAGACCAAGTCGCTATCGCAGTTCAATTATCGCTGCGCCGCCCACGAATACCGCCTGCTGGCCAGCGGCCACGGCCATTTCGTCGTCTACAACAAGCTGATGCCCTGGGATCACCTGCCTGGCGTGCTGATCCATGCGGAGGCGGGCGGCCATGCCGCGCGCTTCGACGGCAGCGCCTATCTGCCGTCGCATGTCGGAGGTGGCCTGCTGGTCGCGCCGGACCGGGAGAGCTGGCGGGAGCTGCGCCGCGAGCTCTGGGCGGAATAACTCTTCGCTGCCAAAGTTGTCCAATCCTGTGCGAAACCGGAGACCTCGAATGAAACCTCGGTCCGCAATTGTTGCAACGGCCTTTGCCCTTGCCTTGGTTGCCGGTGTCAATGAAGCAAGCGCTGGGGAACGCGCATGTCGCAGTCCCGACTCCGTCGACACCATAGACGAGATGTTCTCCGCGATCTTCGCCTGTTGGAAGCCGCCGCCCGGAACCGCGGGCATGACCCTGACGCTGCAGTTCTCAATTCGCCGAAACGGCACGCTTATCGGCAAGCCGCGCGCCACTTACTCCCATCTAGGGGACGATGGTCCGCTCAATCGGGCCTTCGTGGCTTCCGTCCTCGAGGCGCTCGACAAGGCTCTTCCACTGCCCGTTTCGGACAGTATGGGTGGAGCAATCGCAGGACGTACGCTGTTCCCCCGCTTCACCGCGGTCAGTGAGGGTGCATCCTAGGCGCGCCCGGCAATGTGCATTAAACCGGCGGGTTATGCGGCTGGAACAGTCTGCCGCGCTCGGCCAGCAGGATCATCAGCAGCGCCGCCACCGACACGCTGCAGAACCCGGCGGCAAGCGGCGTCACCGTGCCGTTGAAGGCTTGGCCGATCAGCGTGCCGAGAATGCCGCCAAGAAATGTCTGCATGAACCCAAGGATCGACGATGCAGTGCCGGCCAGGTGCCCCAGCGGCTCCATGGCAAGCGCGTTGAAGTTCGCGCCAAGCGCGCCGAACGGGACCATGGCGCAGGCAAAGAAGGTAATGAAGAGCCAGAGCGGCATCTTTATTTCGATGGAAACGACCAGCCAGGCAAGGCTGATGGCCAGAAACAGCAGCAGCGCGCTTTGCGACAGACGGCGCATGCCGATGCGGCCGACGAGGCGCGAGTTGAGGTAGTTCGAAAAAGCAAGTACGCCGGCAACCCCCGCGAAGATGACGGGGAACATCTCGCCGACATTGAACACGCTGACATAGATCTGCTGGGCCGAGGCGATGAAGCCGAACATGGCGCCGAAGATGAAGGTGCTGGCAAAGGCGTAGCAGAGCGCGATGCGGTTGGTGAGAACGATGCGGAAGCCGCCGATGATGGAGGACAGCGTCAGCGGCCGGCGATATTCGGGGTGTAGTGTCTCGGGTAGGCGCAGCAGCGACCAGGCGGACACGATCAGCGCGCCGGCTGCCATGGTGACGAAGATCACATGCCAGGTCGCAAACAGCATGATGAACTGGCCGATACCGGGCGCCACCACCGGAATGGCCATGAACACCATGAAGATCAAGGACATGACTTCGGCCATGCGCCTTCCGTCGAACGTATCGCGCACGATCGAGACGGCAATGACGCGCGTCGCCGCCGCGCCGATGCCTTGCACCGCCCGGCATAGCAGAAGCGTGGCGAATGACGGGGCGATTGCCGCAGCGCCGGCCGCCAGGACGTAGATCACCAGCCCTGCGACAAGCGGCGCGCGGCGCCCGAAGCGGTCCGAGATCGGCCCGAAGAACAGCTGTCCGCCGCCAAAGCCAAGGATATAGGCGGTGACAACATATTGCCGGTGGTTTTCATTTTCGATGCCAAGCGAAGCGCCGATCTGCTGCAGCGCCGGCAAAATAATGTCGATTGCCAGCGAATTGAGCGCCATCAGCGCCGCGCACAGCGCAATGAATTCCCAGCGCGGAATGGGCAAGGTGCTTGCCTTTTGCTGCGCTTGTGCTTGCTGATCCAAGGCCAGTCCGATCCTCAAACGAAAATGCGCCGGCTGGCCGACGCATCCATTCGTTGATTGCCCGATAGCGGGCAGAACTTTTTTCCAAGGTGGGGGCTGCCCCGGCGCTTAGCGCATGACCCCCGAAAATCGCAGGCGGAAGGTCATACGCAGAAACAGAAGTCAGGCGGCGCCTTTGACGCTGACGCCCTTTTCGACGAGGAAGGTCTGCAATTCGCCCGCCTGGAACATCTCGCGGATGATGTCGCAGCCGCCGACGAACTCGCCCTTGACGTAGAGCTGCGGGATGGTCGGCCAGTTGGAATAGTCCTTGATGCCTTGCCGCAGTTCGGCCGACGTCAGCACGTCGACGCCCTTATAGTCGGCGCCGATATAGTCGAGGATCTGCACGACCTGGCCGGAAAATCCGCATTGCGGGAAGCCGGGCGTGCCCTTCATGAAGAGAACGACGTCGTTGCCCTTCACTTCATTGTCGATGTAGTCGTTGATGCCGCTCATGGAATACCCTTTCATGCCTGTGGGAGTCAGGCTCGAACATTACCCTTCAAATAAACCCATGGGTTGCGCGAAACAAGATGTTTGCCGCCTTGCCATGCAAATGGCGCAAAGGAACGTCTGATCTTGGGCCAAGAGCGTTGGCCACCATCTTTCCCGAGGCGCGATGAAAAGACGATATCTCGCCGGGTTCCTCCTCGCCGTTCTGTTCGCCGCACTGTCCTTGATCTGGTGGGCCAGGTCGCCGAGACAGCCATCTCTCGTCGTCGGCGGTGAATTACCGGCGCCGTGCCGCGACGCGAGCTTCGAGGCGGTCGCCTATGTCGTCTGCGAAATCGATCTGCGCCACTATGACATCGGTGTGTTCCATGCAGGCCTTGACGGCAAGGCTTTCGGTTCACTGGACAAATTCGACAAGGCGATGGCGGATCATGGCCGGCCGGTGCTGCTCGCCATGAACGCCGGCATGTATCACCAAGACCTGACTCCGGTCGGCCTTCTCGTCGAAGACGGCCGGGAGAAGGCGCCGATCAACGTCGCCGACAGCGAAGGGAATTTCTTCCTGAAACCGAATGGCGTCTTCCTGGTCCGGAAGGACGGCAAGGCGGCGGTCATGGAGACAAGCGCCTATGCTGCGACCAGACTGGACGTGATGTTTGCCACGCAATCCGGCCCGATGCTGGTGATCGACGGCCGGCTTCATCCCCGCTTCGAGCAAAACGGCACATCGCGCTATATCCGCAATGGCATCGGCGTGCGTGACGAAAACACTGTCGTGCTGGCGATCTCGCGCTCTGAGGTCAGCCTCGGCAGCTTCGCGCGACTGTTTCGAGATGCGCTCAATTGTCCCAACGCGCTTTTCTTCGACGGGGTCGTTTCGGCGCTGTCGAACGGCGAGCGGATGATTGTGGGTGGAAGCTATCCGGTCGGGCCGATCATCGCCGTGTCGGCGAAAAGGTGAATTTATTTATGCGCACGTACGCATATGAATGCCGGCGCCAAACTCAGTTCGGCAAAATGCCTGGAGTCGACCATTTCCATCTCGGGCGCGGGAACCGGCTCGACGAAACGATCGAGCGTCCAGCCTGTGTCGGCAAGCCCGTTGAGGATATCGCCGAGCGGCCTGCGATAGGATTAGACATAGGGCTTGGGCTCCCCAAAACCTCCCCAATACATGCCCCAGCGATTCGTTTCAAAATAGGTTTTCGTCCCGCGCGTGCGCGTGTCCTGCCAGTCGCGCATTGGATGGCCCATAGAGAACACCAGCCAGCCGCCCGGGCAGGCCACGCGATGAAACTCAGCGAATACCGGCTCCAGTTTTTCGACATAGTCGAGCGCCAGCGAGCAAAGTATTCGGTCGAAACTGCCATCCGCGAGCCAGTCGAGAGCCCTTTCGAGGTTGCCAAGCCGGATATCGACATCGAGCCCAGCGCATCGCTGACGTGCCAGAGCCAGCATTTCCGGCGTAATGTCGAAGGCACTTACCCGCGCACCTGAGCCAGCCAGCTTTTCCGAGCAGATACCGGAGCCGCAACCGGCGTCCAGTATGTTCAGACCCGTCACGTCGCCCAGCAACTCCAGCGAGGCTGGCCGTTCATAAAGGGCGTTGTGCGGCTTGATCGGCGCCAGCGCGTCATAGCGCTCGGCGAAGGAAGCATAGGCACTGACTGCAACCGGATCGCTGTCGCCTTTGGCCATGACTTCCCGCTTGCGTAGAATTAGTCCGGCACGCTGGTCTGCAGGGCAAGCGCGTGCAACACGCCGCCCATATTGCCCTTCAGCGCGTCATAGACCATCTGGTGCTGCTGGACCCGGCTTTTCCCGCGAAAGCTTTCGGCCACAACCTCAGCCGCATAATGGTCGCCGTCGCCGGCCAGGTCGCGAATCGTCACCTTGGCGTCGGGAATGCCTTCCTTGATCAGCCGTTCGATGTCGTGGGCGTCCATTGCCATATGAGGATTCCTTGTTCAGGTCGTGATCTCATAGATATGGTCGAAATGGCGGATGAACCACAGGGAAAGGGCCCACTCGATCACATCACGGGTCCACGACCTCATTTGCCATGAAGCGAGGGAACCAGGATTCGTGGGCGGCGGTCAATTCGCTGACCGGTATCGCACGCGCCTCGCCCAGCTTCAGGTCGCTGCCGCCGGTCGAGCCGATCCACGGCGCAAAAACGCCGAGCTTGTTTTGTTGTTCGCGAATGGCGTCCCATTGCTCGCTCTGCGGGTCGATCGACAGCGTCAAGAGATAGCGGCCCTGGTCCTCGCCGAACCAGACGGGGATTGGATCTGTGCCGATCAGGCCGGGGATGGTCGCGCCGATGCCGGAGGCCATCGCCATCTCGGCCAGCGCTACCGCGATGCCGCCATCGGAAACGTCATGCGCCGCGGTAACGACACCGGAGGCGATCAGTGCCCGCACATGGTCGCCGACCCGCTTCTCGTGGCCGAGATCGACCGGCGGCGGCGGGCCGTCGGCGCGGCCAAAGATGTCGCGCATATAGACCGACTGGCCAAGATGCGAGCCCCATATCGTCGGCGCGCCGACCAGCACGATCATCTGGCCTTCGGCGGCAAAGCCGATGCGCACCATTTTCGACCAGTCGGCAATCAGACCGACGCCGCCGATGGTTGGTGTCGGCAGGATGCCCTGTCCGTTGGTCTCATTATAGAGGGAGACGTTGCCGGAGACGATCGGAAAGCCAAGCGCCCGGCAGGCATCGCCGATGCCTTTCACAGCACCAACCAGCTGGCCCATGATCTCCGGCCGTTCCGGATTGCCGAAATTGAGGTTGTCGGTGGCCGCGAGCGGCAGAGCGCCGGTGGCGGTAAGATTGCGCCAGCATTCGGCAACCGCCTGCTTGCCGCCCTCGTAAGGGTCGGCCTCGCAATAGCGCGGCGTCACGTCGGAGGAGAAGGCGAGCGCCTTGGTCGGGTGGCCATCGACGCGCACGACACCGGCGTCGCCGCCGGGAAGCTGCAGGGAATTACCCTGGATCAGCGTGTCGTACTGCTCCCAGACCCAGCGGCGCGAGGAAAGGTCCGGTCCGCTCAGCAGCTTGAGCAGTGCGTCAGCCACATCGGCTTGAGGTGCATCGCCGGCCAGCGGCGCCGGCTTCTTCGGATCGACCCAGGGACGGTCATATTCCGGCGCTTGATCGCCGAGATCCTTGATCGGCAGGTTGGCGACCTCGTCGCCCTGGTGCAGCACGCGGAAGCGCAGATCGTCGGTGGTCTTGCCGACGATGGCAAAGTCGAGGCCCCATTTGTGGAAAATCGCCTCGGCCTGTTTTTCCTTTTCGGGGCGCAGCACCATCAGCATGCGCTCCTGGCTCTCCGAAAGCATCATCTCATAGGCGCTCATGCGCTCTTCACGCACCGGCACCTTGTCGAGATCGAGCTCGATGCCGAGGTCGCCCTTGGCGCCCATCTCGACCGCCGAGCAGGTGAGGCCGGCGGCACCCATGTCCTGGATGGCGATAACGGCGCCGGACGCCATCAGTTCGAGGCAGGCTTCGAGCAGGCATTTTTCGGTGAACGGATCGCCAACCTGCACGGTGGGCCGCTTCTCGTCGATCTTGTCGTCGAACTCGGCCGAGGCCATGGTGGCGCCGCCGACACCGTCGCGCCCGGTCTTGGCGCCGAGATAGACCACCGGCAGGCCAACACCCTTGGCTTCCGACAGGAAGATCGCATCAGTCTTGGCAAGCCCCGCCGCAAAGGCATTGACCAGGATGTTGCCATTGTAGCGGGCGTCGAAATTGATCTCGCCGCCGACCGTCGGCACGCCGAAGGAATTGCCATAGCCGCCGACGCCGGAAACGACACCGGCAACGAGGTGCCTGGTTTTGGGATGGTCCGGCGCGCCGAAGCGCAGCGCGTTCATCGCCGCGATCGGCCGCGCGCCCATGGTGAAGACATCGCGCAGGATGCCGCCGACGCCGGTCGCAGCTCCCTGATAGGGCTCGATATAGGAGGGGTGGTTATGGCTCTCCATCTTGAAGACGACGCAGTCGCCGTCGCCGATGTCGACCACGCCGGCATTCTCGCCTGGGCCCTGGATGACTTGCGGCCCGGTGGTCGGCAGCGTGCGCAGCCACTTCTTCGAGGATTTGTAAGAACAATGCTCGTTCCACATCGCCGAAAAAATACCAAGTTCGGTAAAGCTCGGTTCGCGCCCGACCAGGTCGAGGATGCGCTGGTACTCGTCGGGCTTCAGCCCGTGCGCGGCAATGAGTTCAGGAGTGATCGGCACGGAATTGGAAATGGTCATGATCGGCAATTGTGTCCTTGAGATCGAGTCCCGTCTTATCGCAAGCGTCGCAGCCGATACACCCCGTTGGATGACTAAAACGATGGAAAGCAACAGCTGACCGCAAGTAGCGAAAGATCGCCACTCGACCCGCCGGTTTCAAGCCGGTTCAGGAAAAGCTGTCGTAGCCGGCGCGGCCCTCGTCCAGAAGCCGCCGGATTACCGCGACGCCGTGCGCGATATCGTCCCGCTGCCGCGGTTGCGAGATGCCAAACCGTACGCCGTGAAAGGCCTGTTCGGAACGCCCTGCCTTGAACTCGTCCTCGTCGTCGATGAGCACGCCATGTTCGAGGCAGGCCTGCTTGAAAGTGCCGGAAAGCCATGGGTCCGGCAAAGTGAGCCAGACGAACGGCACGTTATCCAGCGCCTTGAAATCGAAGCCGTCGAGTGTCTCGCGCACGATCGCGATGCGCGCACCGATCTCGGCAATGCTGCGCTTGCGCACCTCAGCGGCCTGACCGGACAGCACCAGCCGGCTGCCCACCTCCGCCAGCAGAAAGGGCAGGCCGCCCGTCATCATCTTGTGGGCAACCCGGATGCGGTGACGATAGGCCGGCGGGCAAGCGAGCCAGCCGCCGCGAACACCCGCCGCAACCGATTTCGACAGGCCGCCGGCAACGATGGTCCGTTCGGGAGCATATTCGGCCATTAAAGGCGTTGGGTCATCGGTCAGTCCGCCATAGAGATCGTCCTCGATCAGGACGACGTTATATTGACGGGCGACATGCGCGATTGCCTCGCGGCGCGATGCCGACAGCGTTGTCAGCGTCGGGTTCTTGGCCGTCGGCATCAAAAACATCATCTTCGGGTGCTTTTGTGCGCAGACGCGCTCGAAATCTTGGGGATCGATGCCCTCGTCGTCAGTCGCCACCAGTGCGGTCCGGCGACCGATCAGGCCGGCACTGCGCGAGATCTGCGAATAGGTGAGGTGCTCGAAGACGACATAGTCGCCGGGGGCGGTGAGCCCCGCAATGGTTGCCATCACCGCGGCGTGGGTGCCGAGCGTGGGAACGATGGCATCTACCGCCGGGCGATAGGAATTGCGCGACAGCCAGCGCCTGCCGGCTTCGAACCAGCGGTCCGGGAAATCACGCGTATAGCTTGAAATCTCATGCGGATGGTCTTGCGCCGTGCGTGTCAACACGTCGGCGACGATGGCACCCTGGCCGACGTCCGGTGCGGCCGTGCTATCGAAGCGCAGCTTGTCGCCGGGCGCATCCATATAGCGCGTGCCTTGTTCGACCGGCCCCAGGAAATCCGGCTTTGCGCTCTCCGACTGTTGAGCGAGAACATAGGTTCCGCGGCCGACCTCGCCGCTGACCAATCCCCGCTCGCGCAGCAATTGATAGGCCCTGCCGACCGTGCCGACGGTCGTGCCGATGTCGTATGCCAGATCGCGCTGCGGCGGCAGCTTTGCCCCTGCACCGATCAAGCCGCGGTCGATGTCCGTCTCGATGGAATCGGCAAGCCGCTGATAGAGCGGGCCGGTGCGGGCGGTCAGGTCTGGAAGCCAAGTTGTCATGGTGACAATTTTTTACATTGCACCGAAATGGGAGTCAATACATATGAAGCGGGCCGTACGAAAGGCACAATTGCAATCTTGGCAGAAAGAAAATGGGTACAATCGAGACAATCCGCTACGCGGCAGTTGAATTGACCGGAAGCCGCTCGTCGGGCCGGAGATCCTATGTTCGCCGGCTCGTGCAAGTGGTCACGTCATTCGTCCGATGGATCGACAGTCTGCTGGATCGCCGCCGCAGTCGGCTGGTCCTGCTCGAGATGACCGACACCCAGCTCAAGGACATCGGTATCTCGCGCTGCGATGCCCATCGTGAGGGTCTGAGGCCGTTCTGGGACTGATGCGTTCGAGCGCTTTAGCGGACGGTCGCCGCCCTGATCCGCGCGACGCCGCGGTCCACAAGCACCGCCACAATAGATAGCACGAGAAAAAGCCCTGTGATGGCCACGGCCGAGACGGCGACGCTGACCGCTCCATTTTTGGCAACATCGAGGAACGGGTAAGGCACTTCGCCGGCAATCGGCGCCCGCAGCAGCGCGTAGGCCAGATAGGCGATCGGATAGATCATCCACCAGGAGATGTCGCGCCACCGCGTCGAGCCGTCGGCGCCTGCCACAAGCCACCACAGCACGAACAACACCGGCGTCACATAGTGCAGGAGCACATCGCAGAGCAGGAACAGCCCTTGCGGCTGCCAAAGCTGCGCCAGGACCGTTGCATAAACGATGAGGACCAGCGTTATGGCGACGGCTACGCCCGCCCGCATCCGTGGCGCGGCAAAGGCCGGAAACCAGGCATAACCCGTCGACGACAGCAACGAGGCATGGACGAGCACCGCGCCGATGTTGGTCAGGATGGTGAAGAAGCTGAAATAGAAGACCAGCGAGCCGGCAAAGCCGCGGCCGGCTTCCATTGATGCCGGGACGGTGATGCAGAGTTGCAGGACGAGCCCGGCCAGGCCGACGACCAGACCGGTGATCTGCAGCACGCGACCCATTGGGCTAGGCAGCAGCGCCGCAGCCCGGATTGCCCGCCTGCCAGCGGGCAATGTCCGAGCCGATGCGTGCGCCGAGCGGTTCCGCCATCAATGGGCCGAACACGTCGACGCGGCTCGAATTGCCTTGCGCCTGCACGACCAGCAACGGCTTTCCACCATAATGTTTGGCCGGCACCAGCAGGAAGCGCGGCGTGCCGCTGAACGAATTCAGTTCGTTGGCCATCTGGTAAGATTTGAAGGCAGGGTCCTTGCTGGCGATCCAGCATTTGTGGGCAGCGATTGCCACCTGTTCCATGGCAAGCAGTGACGCGCTCTTGCCCGCCGGCGCCGGCGTGCTCTTCGGGCCTGACTGGCATGAGGCGAGTACAAGCCCGGCGGCAGTAGCGACGGCGAGGCGCGTGGTCGTCGGTCTCATGTTCAAGCGGCGCCCATCTCGAGTTCGGACAGAAACACCTTCAGACCGTCTGTCATCTCACCCCAGACGCGCGACAGCGCCGGATGCTGCAAGGCAATCTGCTCGTAGGCATCGAATTTCGGATAGGCGTCAAGCAAATCGGGGCGGCCGATCGTCGCCCTGAAATTGTTGAAGACGAAGCGGGTCGGCGTCAGCCAGGCATCGGCGAAGGAGATGTCGTCGCCGAGCGCGAACGGGCCATGCGCCATGCGCGCCTCGATTGCCGCGAGCCCGTGATGCAATCGGGCGAACTGTGCCTTGATCTCCGCCTCGTTGCGCTGCGGCACGAAATGGAGCTCGAACAGCTTCATGGTCGGGGCGAGCACGTCGAGGTCGGTGATGCGGGCGAACATGCGCACCAGCGCCCGGTCCTTCGAGTCCCTCGGCAGCAGCGCCGGCTCGGGAAAGCGCTCCTCCAGATATTCGGCGATGACCACCGATTCGACGATCGTTTCGCCGGAGCCGGTGATCAGCACCGGAATCCGGTTCAACGGCGAGATGGCACGAAATGCCTCGGGGATGGGAAACCCCGGCGGCGGTGCAATGAGCTTGAGCGGCACGTTCTTGATGTAGGCCAACGCCCGCACGATCGACGAATAGGGCGACAACGGCCGCGAATAGAGTTTCATGACCGTGGCTCCAGGAGGAAAATTGAAGGTATCAAGCGGCGATGCCCAGTGCGCTTTCGAACAGCGCCCGGCCGTCGCTGCCGCCATGCGCCGCTTCGATCAGGTTCTCGGGATGCGGCATCAGGCCGAGCACATTGCCGCGGCCGTTGACGATGCCGGCAATGTCGTTGATCGAGCCATTGGGATTTGTGCCTTCGGCATAGCGGAATACCACCTGGCCTTCCCCTTCGAGGCGGGCCAGCGTTTCGGCATCGGCGAAATAATTGCCGTCATGATGGGCCACCGGCGCGCGGATGACCTGGCCCGGCTGATAGCGGCGGGTAAACATCGTGTTGGCATTAGCAATCTGCAGCTTGACTTGCCGGCAGACGAATTTCAGCGAGGTGTTTCGCATCAATGCGCCCGGCAGCAGGCCTGCCTCGACCAGGATCTGGAAGCCGTTGCAGACGCCGATGACCATGACGCCCTTGGCCGCCTTTTCGGCGACAGCCCGCATCACCGGCATGCGCGCGGCAATGGCGCCGCAGCGCAGATAATCGCCAAACGAAAAGCCGCCGGGAATGGCAATCAGGTCGACATCGGGAATGTCGGTGTCGGTCTGCCAGACGGTGACCGGCGGCGTGCCGGAAATCTTGGTCAGCGCCGCGATCATGTCGCGGTCGCGATTGAGGCCGGGGAGCAGGACGACGGCTGATTTCACCTCAGGCGATCTCCACCGCGTAATTCTCAATCACCGTATTCGCCAGAAGCTTGTCGCACATGGCTTTCAGATCCGCTTCGGCCTTGGCCTTGTCGCTCTCGGCAAGTTCGATATCAAAAACTTTGCCTTGCCGCACCTGGCCGATGCCGCCGAAACCCATTGCGAACAGCGCATGCTCGATTGCCTTGCCTTGTGGGTCTAGCACGCCGTTCTTGAGGGTTACGGTAATGCGGGCCTTGATCACGCTGGACATGTTCCTGTTCATCTGTTGAGCGGGCAAGCCATCAGTGCGGCTTGCCTTTGACACCGTCGGTCGATGCGACGAGCACCGGCCCGGCTGGGCGCGGCGGCTCGTTCTCGTTCATGATGCCGAGTCGGCGGGCAACTTCCTGATAAGCTTCGACCAGCCCGCCCATGTCGCGGCGGAAGCGGTCCTTGTCGAGCTTGTCCTGCGTCGCCACGTCCCACAGCCGGCAGGAATCCGGCGAAATCTCGTCGGCGACGACGATGCGCATCATGTCGCCTTCGAACAGGCGGCCGCATTCGATCTTGAAATCGACCAACTGGATGCCGACGCCCATGAACAGGCCGGAAAGGAAGTCGTTGACGCGAATGGCCAGCGCCATGACATCGTCGATCTCCTGTGGGCTCGCCCAGCCGAAGGCGGTGATGTGCTCTTCCGATACCATCGGATCGTCGAGTGCATCGGCCTTGTAATAGAATTCGATGATCGAGCGCGGCAGCACGGTGCCTTCCTCGATGCCCAGGCGCTTGGCCAGCGAGCCGGCGGCGACGTTGCGCACCACCACTTCGAGCGGGATGATCTCGACTTCCTTGATCAACTGCTCGCGCATGTTGAGCCGGCGGATGAAGTGGGTCGGAATGCCCATCCGGTTGAGGTGGTTGAAGATGTGCTCGGAAATGCGGTTGTTGAGCACGCCTTTGCCATCGACGATTTCATGCTTCTTCTTGTTGAAAGCGGTAGCGTCGTCCTTGAAGAACTGGATCAGCGTGCCAGGCTCCGGTCCCTCATAAAGGATCTTGGCCTTGCCTTCATAAATGCGGCGGCGATTTTTCATCTGATTTTTCTCTGGATTTGCGGGCAGGCGGCAAGCGACCAGTTCCTGTCCGTCTGCCTAAAATAAGATGGCGACGGTGGGGTTCAATGCCGGTGTCTATCCCAATCGCACTGTTTGCTCAATCGGCAAATCCTTTCAATCAACCGCTTTCGGGCACCGAAATGCCGCAGCGCAGCAAGCAATGTAGCATATTGACCGGCCTGCGCCCTTTTGGTTTGTGCTCCGGCAACACATATTGGCACAACGAATCGGATTTCACGGAGGGATGCCATGAGCAGCATGAAAGACCGCGAAGAGGGCTTTGAGCGCAAATTCGCATTCGACGAGGAACTTCGGTTCAAGGCTGCGGCACGCCGCAACAGAGCGCTCGGCCTGTGGGCTGCCGAAAAGCTCGGCAAATCCGGCACCGATGCCGACGCTTATGCCAGGGAAGTGGTCGTCAGCGACATCGAGGAAGCCGGCGATCACGACGTTTTCCGCAAGATACGCAAGGATTTCGATGCGGCGGGCATCGACCAGTCGGACCATCAGATCCGCCGCACCATGGATGAATTGATGGCGCAGGCGATCGAGCAGATCAAGAACACCTGATTTTTCAGCCGGTACCGATCGAATGCTGGACCAATCGACCGCCCGGCCTAACCGCGCGGTTTTTCTTTGCCTTTGCGGTCATTTCCGGCTGAATTGCTGCAAGCAAAGAGGAAATCGCCAATGTCCCTGAAGTCACGCCTTGCGGTCGACGAGACGCTGTTCACCGCATGGTCCGGCGTGCCGGATGCCTTGACGGTCGAGATACTGGCCAGGCAAGGGTTCGACGCGGTTACGCTCGACATGCAGCATGGGGGCCATCACGAGGACAGCGTGCTGCGCGGGCTTGTGCCGGTGCTGGCCGCCAACAAGCCGGCTTTGGTGCGCATCCCGGTCGGCCGCTTCGACATGGCCAGCCGCGCGCTCGACTTCGGCGCCGAGGCTGTGATTGCGCCGATGGTGAATTCAGTGGCGGACGCAAAGCTGTTTGCCGCCGCCATGAAATACCCGCCGCTCGGCGAGCGCTCCTGGGGTCCCACCTATGCTTTTCCGCGCCATGGCAAGGGCGATTATGCCGACTGGCTGCGCGACAGCAACCAGCGCACCATGGCGTTCGCCATGGTCGAAACGCGCGCCGCGCTTGATGCACTCGACGGCATTCTCGACACGCCGGGTATCGACGGGATCTTCCTCGGCCCGTCGGATTTCTCGATCGCCTGGTCGAAGGGGACCACCGTCAGTTCGACGCTGGAGAGCATGATGGAGACCGTCGCCTCGATCGCCGAGCGCACCCGCAAGGCCGGCAAGCATGCGGCGATCTATGTGATGGAACCGGCCGTTGCCGGT
Organism: Mesorhizobium sp. M0601; assembly: GCF_040320845.1. Classification (NCBI taxonomy): domain Bacteria; kingdom Pseudomonadati; phylum Pseudomonadota; class Alphaproteobacteria; order Hyphomicrobiales; family Phyllobacteriaceae; genus Mesorhizobium; species Mesorhizobium sp. M0601. The sequence continues at coordinate 28,291 of NZ_JAMYQK010000004.1, read as the reverse complement.
CGCGTGGTGTCGATGGGCTACCGGCTGCTGGCGTTGGGTTCCGAGCATTCGCTGATTTCGCTTGGGGCAAAGACCCTGCTGAGCAGCGTCAGGGATTCGATCGCTTCCTAGAGCAATCCCAGGAAAAGTGTGAAACGGTTTTTCCGTCCGGAATTGCGTCAAAACAAAGAGATAGAGCGGTTCGCCGTTTCCGTGAAACGATGAACCGCTCTAGAGGTCCGTCAGGAATTTCGCGAACGTCATCGAACCTTCGGGCCATGGGCCGAAGCCGGAATCCGCGTTGAGATGACCGGCATCGCCGGCGTCGATGAACAGCGAGCCCCACGCCGCGGCAATGTCCTCGGCGACGCCGAAGGCGCAGAACGGGTCGTTGCGGCTTGCGATCACCACCGACGGAAATGGCAGCGGGTCACGCGGGTAGGGGCCGAAGGTCATCAGGTGCCTCGGCTTTATTTCAGGGTTGGCGACATCGGGCGGCGCCACGAAGAAAGCGCCGGCGACCGGTCGCTCGAACCGAGGCAATGCCTGGATGACCGCGGCGACGCCAAGCGAGTGAGCGACAATGACGACCGGCCGCTCGGCCTCGTTAACCGCCTTGGCGACACCGGCCGTCCAATCCTCGCGCACCGGCTTCGACCATTCCGTCTGTTCGACGCGGCGCGCTGTCGATAGTTTCGACTGCCAGCGGCTCTGCCAATGATCGGGGCCGGAATTGGTGTAGCCCGGCACGATGAGAATATCTGCTTCCCTGACTTTCATGGCGCGCATGTAGCGAGAGGCGCTGTCGGGTGCAACCGGGTATGAACTCGACAGCGACACGCAAACGGCCTCTCATGAGCCCGGTTCTGCTCGCTATTGTGAACACCATGTTCGCTTCTTGCGCTCTTGTGTGAACGATTGCGATCGACGATCTGTCGCTGGGAAAGAATGGCTGTTCCGAGATTTTGGCACGGACACGGCGTAGAATGATTGATGGCGCCGGGTTCCTCCGTTGGAAGCTTGTCGAGCGCCGGCTGAACGGAGCACTTTGATGAGCGAACTGCCTTTTGCCGCGACGACCCCGGTCAGCGTTGCCCGTGTCGGCTTGCGGGCGCGCGATGCAGAAAATCTCGCTGCCTACTATCGCAAAGTCGTCGGTTTGCAGGAACTGAGCCGCTCCGGCGGCACGATTACGCTCGGCGCAGTCAATCGCCCTTTGCTCGACATCGAAGCGGATCCGGCTGCGAAACCCGATGACCCGCGCAGCGCCGGTCTTTTCCACACCGCCTTCCTGCTACCCAGCCGGGCCGATCTCGGCCGCTGGATCAATCACGCCATCGCCGGCAAGATCGGCATCGAGGGCGCATCCGACCATCTGGTCAGCGAGGCTCTTTATCTGACCGACCCGGAAGGCAACGGCATCGAGATCTATGCCGACCGCCGCCCCCAGGACTGGAAATGGAACGGCGACAAGATCGCGATGGCGACGGAGCGGCTGAACATGCCGTCGGTCGTTGCCGCGGTGCCGGCCGGCGACACCGGCTGGCAGGGCGCGCCGGAAAACAGCATTATCGGCCACGTCCATTTGCGGGTCGGCAGGCCGGAAGAAGCCGAAGCATGGTGGCATCAGGAGTTCGGTTTCGACACAGTGGCAAAGTACGGTGGCGCGGCGGTGTTCCTGTCGTCCGGCGGCTATCATCACCACATTGGCGCAAATGCGTGGCAGAGCGCCGGCGCCGGTCGCCGCGATCCCGCCCGCTCCGGCTTGGCCTGGGTCGAGATGCGCTCGGACAATGCCGCAAGCGAGACCACCCGCGAGGATCCGTGGGGCACGGTAATAAGGACGGTTCCCGGTAAGGCGTAGGTTAGAGGTTCGCTTTTTCGAGCAAGCGGCCAAGCATGAGCAGGCCCGCTGGCCATACGCCCAGGCGCGCCTCGTTTCCCATATGGCCGAGATCGCCGGCATCGGCGATATCCGCGCCCCAGGCTGCGGCAAAAGCGGTCGCCTTGTCGAAGGTGACGCGTGGGTCGCTGCGGCTCGCCACCACCAATGTCGGGAAGGGCAGGCGCTTCAGCGGCATCGGCGCGAACGGGCGCACCGCGTCGAATGAGGGATCGGTATCCTCGACATTGGTCGCGGCAACCAGGAATGCCGCCGCGACCTTGTCGAGTTGGCTTTGACTGGCGCCGGCAGCCCACTTCACCGCCGTCGCCACCGCCAGCGAATGCGCAAGCAGCACGACGCGGCGCGGTGCGGCGGCCACCGCGGCATCCACCTGGTCGATCCAGTCTTCAGGCTTTGGCCGGTCCCACTCGGCCTGCAGCACGCGGCTCGAATTGGGGAACACCCGGCACCAATGCGACATCCAATGATCCGGCGCGGAATTGCCGCGCCCGGGCAGGGCGAGGAAATCGAAATCTCCGGCCGACGAAATCATCAGGCTTCTCCAAACACTCGGCTAAAGATCGTATCGACGTGCTTGGTATGATAGCCCAAGTCGAATTTCTCGCGGATCTCGGCCTCGGGCAAGGCTGCGACAACGTCCTTGTCGGCCAAAAGTTCCTCAAGAAAATCAGCGCCTTGCTCCCACACCTTCATGGCGTTGCGCTGCACCAGCCGGTAGGCGTCCTCGCGCGAAACACCGGCTTGCGTCAGCGCCAGCAGCACGCGCTGCGAATGCACAAGGCCACGGAATTTGTTCATGTTCTTCAGCATGTTGTCGGGGTAGACGAGCAGTTTGTCGACAACGCTGGTCAGGCGTGAGAGCGCGAAATCGAGCGTCACCGTCGCGTCGGGCCCGATCATGCGCTCGACCGAGGAATGCGAGATGTCGCGCTCGTGCCAGAGCGCCACATTCTCCATTGCCGGCCATGCGAAGGAGCGCACCATGCGGGCAAGGCCGGTGAGGTTCTCGGTCAGCACCGGGTTGCGCTTGTGCGGCATCGCCGACGAGCCCTTCTGGCCGGGTGAAAAGTACTCTTCTGCTTCGAGTACCTCGGTGCGCTGCAGATGGCGCACCTCGATCGCCAGCCGCTCGATCGACGAGGCGATGACGCCGAGCGTGGCGAAGAACATCGCATGGCGGTCGCGCGGAATCACCTGCGTCGACACCGGCTCGGGCTTCAGTCCGAGTTTCTTGGCCACGTATTCTTCGACGTAGGGGTCGATATTGGCGAAGGTGCCGACCGCACCCGAGATGGCGCAGGTGGCGATGTCCTCGCGTGCGTGCACCAGCCGTTCGCGGCAACGCGAGAATTCGGCATAGGCCTGCGCCAGCTTGACGCCGAAGGTGGTCGGCTCGGCATGGATGCCGTGGCTGCGGCCGATGGTGATGGTGTCCTTGTGCTCGAAGGCGCGGCGCTTGAGCGCCGCAAGCAGCCCGTCAATGTCGGCCAGCAGGATGTCGCTGGCGCGGGTGAGCTGCACGGCAAAACAGGTGTCGAGAACGTCGGAGGATGTCATGCCCTGGTGGATGAAGCGGGCATCCGGCCCGACGAATTCAGCAAGATGGGTGAGAAAGGCGATGACGTCATGCTTGGTGACGCGCTCGATCTCGTCGATGGCGTCGACGTCGAACTTCGCCGCTCCGCCTTTCTCCCAGATGGTCTTGGCGGCCTCCTTCGGGATGACGCCGAGCTCGGCCAATGCGTCGCAGGCGTAGGCCTCGATCTCGAACCAGATACGGAACCGGGTTTCGGGTGACCAGATGGCCACCATTTCCGGCCGGGAGTAGCGAGGGATCATCAGTCGGTCCTGACTTGTGAGAGCATTTGCCCGCGTCCTAACAGAGGCAGGCAAAATGCTCAACGTTGCTGGCGCGCAAACCAGACACTGGCGACAGCGAGTGCAACGAAACCGAGCGGAAAATACAGCCGGATGCCGAGGACGACGAACTGGTAAAGCGCCGTCAACATCGTGAACACGAACTGGAAAACCCAGGTGATGGTGAGCGCGGGTGCATGCCATTGGACATAGTAGGAGCGGTATTGCAGCCCAAAGAGGCCGCCGGTGAAGGTAATTGTCGCGGCGAGAAGGCAGACGAAGGCGGCGGCGAGGGCGATTTCCCAGTGGCGTCCGAGCGAGACGAGCCGCGCCAGAAACAGCCCAACCGGGAAGGCCAGCGCGCCGCCGGCAGCATAAAGCAGCGAGACGAAGCGGACCTTTGCCGGGGTCTCCCAATCGTACTGCAGCAGATTGAGCAGCGCGCTGGCGCCCATCGCTGCCGCCCACAGCAAGGCACCGGCAAATGCGGTGCGCAGCGACGGCAGAGCACGGCGGAGACGGCGCAGAGCGCGATAGCGCATGGCGGGGAACGTCACAGGCGACCGGTTACCGCGATCCAGCGATAGTCCGGCCCTTCGAAGCCGTATTGGCGCACCGCGATCAGCACGGCATAGGCGCTGAGGCTATCCAGCGAAAATGTCTGAACCGCGCCGATCTGGTAGCCATTCGGACAGCCTCTGCTTTGCGGGATCGATTTGTCCTCGTGAATGATCCTCGTCTGGCCGCCATCCTTCGCCTCGATGCGCAGCAGGCGAAAGCCGTTGATCTCGCCCTGGCTCTGGCAGCGTTCGGTGTCATTCATGCCGATCTGGTCGAGCCGGAACTCGAGCGGATCGTCGACCGGCGAGAAGATCGGGCGCGGATTGACCACCATGCGGAAGGGATCGGCAGAAAGCTCGGTCACCGGGTTGAAGCCGGCGGTGATGCCGCGATTTGCCGTGAGTTCCGCCTGACTGATGATCGCTTCGCCCCTTTGCCGGGCCTGCAGCCGCGCTGCGGCCACCGTGGCATTCTCGTCGTCGAGCCGGACACGTATCGGCGAGCCCTTCAGGAAACTGTCGTCGGCCGTGTCGATATAATAGCGTGTCGCATAGGGAAATCCCGATCCATCCTGGACGCCGTATTCCTCGAAGGCAAAGACCCCGCCATCACTGCTGAAGCCGAGGATCTCAAGCTCGGCGACATCGCCTGCGAAGGCGGCGGCCAAAGTTGCAAGCGGGGCAAGCAGGCAGACTGCAAACAGGGCAAGATTTCGCATGGGGCTTTCCATTCCGACGGTCGACGCCCTCAAATTCCTATCACGATGCCGTCAAAAGATCGTGCTGACTGAAACACAAAGTCGATGCATCCAATCCGGCCGTCGTTTGTTTATTGTCGGCAACTTCACCGCATCGTGCCTTCCGAAAATCGGGATCGATTTTCGGAAGGCACAGTGCATTGATTCAAAATGTTTAGAGCCTCCTTTGCGCGTTCAAAGGGACGCGCGGCGCTCTAAGGGAGACCCCCCAATGACTGATGCAGCCAAGATTCGCGAACGTATGGAAGTGATCGGCGCCGACGGCGTCCATGTCGGTACCGTCGACAAGGTTGACGGAGATCGCATAAAGCTGACCAAGCGCGACAGCGGCGAGGGCGCTCACAGGGGCCATCACCACTTCATTCCTCTCAGCCTTGTCGCCGAGGTCGAGGGCCAGAAGGTGCGGCTGTCGGCAAACTCGGATGTTGCGGTCACGTTCGAGGAAGAAAAATCCGAACCCACCTGATCATAATCCAGTCTGATTACGGCTCACCCGAATGAGCGTTGCGCGTTCAGCGCGACGACCAGACCGGGAACAGATCGCCCTCGGCCGGCGTCGCGGCAAAGACGCCGCGGCTGATGGCGCGTGCCATCGTGGCGCCGGCCGCGGCGTAGAGATCGACGGCATCGTTGGGTGCGAGCTCAATGCCGCTCTTGCCCGTTGCCAGCGCGAAGACCAGATCGCCGTCTGCGGGCGTGTGTGTCGGCCAAATGGCACGGACAAAGCCGTCATGCGCCGATATCGCCAGACGTTTGGCGGCGGCCTTCGTGAGTACCGCATCGGTGGCGATTACGGCGATGGTCGTGTTGGCGCCGGTTTCCGCCTGTTCTGCCGCATGCTTGTCACGGAACTTCAGCAGGACCTTTCTGGCATCGTCAGGCATCGGGTGGGGATAGCCTAACCCGCCGAACTCGTCGCCGATCTCGAACGGCGCCGCCCAGAAATGGCGGGTCCCTGCGACCGTCACCGAGCCGGTCGGGTTGACGGCGGCGAGCGCGCCGATGGTGACGCCGCTGTCCAGCACTGTCGAGGCCGAGCCGAGCCCGCCCTTCAGGCCGGAACTCAAAGCCCCGCTACCTGCGCCTGCAGTGCCGAGCGCAAAGTCTATCGCAGCGGCTTGCGCGGCTTCGTAGCCAAGGTCACGGTAAGGCGGATACCGGCCCCAATCCTTGTCGCCGCCATTGCGCAGGTCGAACAGGATCGCCGCCGGCACGATCGGCACGCGAAAGCCGCCGACCTCGACGCCGATGCCCCTTTCACGCAGTGCCGCCTGCACCCCCGACGCGGCGTCGAGGCCAAAAGCAGACCCGCCCGAAAGCACCACGGCATGGATGGCGTGGATCGAATTGTGCGGCTCGAGCAGGTCGGTTTCGCGGGTGCCCGGCGCACCGCCCAGGATTTGCACGCCGGCCACGGCCGGTTCGTCGCAGATGACGGTGGTCACACCGGATTTCAGCTTGGCATTCGCCGCATTGCCGACACGCAGGCCGGCGACGTCGGTGATGAGATTGCGCGGACCCGTATGGAACATCCCTGTGCTGGACATCATTGGCTCTCCGCCGGCACGAAACGGCCGCCGTCGAAACGGAAGGCTCGATAAGGATTTTGCGTCAGGTCACCTTTTTCGTCAAAGCGGATCGGTCCGATCGCCGTGGTGAAATCATGCGCGGTCAGCACGTCGGCCAGCCTCTCGCCGGAGCTTTGCGTCAATGCTGAAGCCGACTTGGCGATCTCGACCGCGGCATAGGCGGGCAGCGTGTAACCTTCCGGCACGATGTTTTGTCCGGCAAAGCTCTGCAGCACCTTGGGGTCGGCGACATCGGCCCATTCGGGCGGCGCGATCATCAGCGTGCCGACGGCATAAGGCATGTCGCCGAGCGGCGCGCGCAAAGCTTCGCCGCCGGCAAACACCATGCCGGTATTTAGCTGGCCAGCATCCCGGCCCATAATGGCGACATCATCGCCGTCGCCGCCGGCAAAGACATGCGTTGCGCCGGCTTTCCTAAGTCGGCCGATCAGGCCGATCTGGTTATCGAGCTGCGGCCGGAACGTGTCGACGAAAACCGGCTTCAGCGCCGCTTGCTCGGCGGCTGCCCGAAATGTCTCGGCCATTTCGCGGCCATAGATCGTACCGTCGTCGACGATGGCGAACAGCTCGGTCTGCCATAGGCGGGTGAGGATGGCAGCGACGGCATTGCGCTCGTCGTCGCCGCGCGGCCCGAGACGATAGATCGGCCATCCGGTCTTGGCGCGCCGGTCGGTCAGGCTTTCCGTGCGAACGCCGACTGTGATCACCGGTATGCCGGCATCCTTGAGGATCGGCAGAGCCGCCTCGATTGCGTCGGTGCACAAAAACCCGATGACGACGTTGACCTTGGCCGCGGTGAATTCCCGCGCGGCGGCGGCGCCACCGTCGGCCGTGCAGGCGTCATCGATCGTCCTGATCTCGGTACCGTCAGCTTCAGCCGCCATTGTCGCGCCGGCCTCGATCTGTTTGCCGAGGATTGCCGACGGCCCCGACAAAGGTGCCGCGACGCCGACCCGCAGCGTCTCGGCGCTCGCACTACCGGCGACCGAGAGCCAGGCCAGCACCGCTATTGTGGTTGTCCAACGTCGCATGCGAGCGAAGAATTCCTCCGCGCCGATCGCGTGTTCTGCCGGCGCCAATGCCGTCAAGACCTAAAGGCTGGCCAGCTTTGGCGCAACACGCGAATTCGGGATATAGGTCAAGCACTTCGCTTGTGGCCTGCAATATCCCCCCATATATAACGGTTGGTTCTGACTAGTGGAAAATCATCGGTGCTGAAGAAGAATGACATCGGGCCGCAGGCCTACCGCGACGCGATGGCCCATTTTGCTGGCCATGTGCATGTGGTCACCACCGATGGCCCTGCCGGCAGGCGCGGCGCGACGGTGATCGCGGCCTGCTCGGTGTCGGACACGCCGCCAACCATCCTGGTTTGCCTCAATCGTGAAAATCCCAAGAACGAGCCGTTCGTGGAAAACGGCAAATTTGCCCTGAACACGCTGGCTTCGGATCAGGAGCCGCTGTCGATCGGCTTTTCCGGCATTACCGGCCTGCCGGTCGAGGAGCGTTTCGCATTGGCCGAATGGGATGTGATCTCGACCGGTGCGCCGACGCTGAAGGGTGCGCTCGCCGTCTTCGACTGCGAACTCATCGACTCCAAGGATCTGGCCACCCACCGTGTGCTTTTTGGCAAGGTTACAGGTTTGCGCATCGGCGATAATTTGCGGCCGCTGATCTATCACAACCGCGGCTACCACGCTTTGTAGAGGCTTTCAGATGGCCGCGTCGGCGAAGACAGGATGACCGAGTTGAAAACCGCGTCCGGCGCCGCGGACGATCGACGAGACGCTCGATCTGTTGACCCGTGCGGATTATGTGGCGGACCGGTCGCTGGCAACCGTGCTGTTTTTTATGCGTTCGGTCGACGCGCGCCCGTGGATCGAGGCTGGCGTGAAGCGCGTCGCATAACCACATGTCTGCCAGGGAGAAAATCATGGAACGCAGTATCTATCTCGATGAGGCCCGCGACCCGCTGATCATCGCGGAGGGCTGGATGAAGGACGGCAAGGATGTCGCCATTGCCACCGTGGTCGAGACCTGGGGCTCGGCGCCGCGCCCGGTCGGCAGCCACCTGGTCATCGACGCCGAAGGCAATTTCCACGGCTCCGTCTCGGGCGGCTGCGTCGAAGGCGCCGTGGTCGCCGAGGCGGTCGATGTTATCGATAGCGGCAAGGCCAAAATGCTCGAATTCGGCGTCGCAGACGAGACCGCCTGGCAAGTCGGCCTGTCATGCGGCGGCCGCATCAAGGTCTATGTAGAAAGATTGGGTTGATCTCGAATGGATCCCTATGCGCTGAAGACACTCAACGCCGAACGCCGCGCCCGCCGCGCGGCAATCCTGGTCACCGATCTCGGCGACGGCCGCGACCGTGTCGTGCGCGAGGGCGACCGGGTAGCCGGCGAACTCGGGGCGGCCGTCGCCAAGGCATTTCGCACGGGCAATTCCGGTTCGGTCGAAGCTGAGGGACGGACCTTCTTCCTCAACGCACATCTGCCGCAGCCTCGCCTGGTGGTCATCGGCGCCGTCCACATCAGCCAGGCGCTGGCACCGATGGCCAGGATCGCCGGCTATCCTGTCGAGATCATCGATCCGCGAACGGCCTTTGCCACGCCCGATCGTTTTCCCGATATCGCGCTGCATGCCGAATGGCCAGAGGATGTGCTGACGCGTCAGCCGCTCGATAGCTATACGGCGCTGGCTGCTCTCACCCACGATCCGAAGATCGACGATTTCGCGCTGAAGGCGGCGCTCGACGCCGGCTGCTTTTATGTCGGCGCGCTCGGCAGCCGCAAGACCCACGCCAAACGTGTGGAACGCCTGCTGGCTTCGGGAGCGACCGCCGACCAGATCGCCCGCATTCATGCCCCGATCGGCCTCGACATTGGGGCTGCCAGCCCGGCCGAGATCGCCGTCGCGGTGTTGGCGCAAGCGATCCACGCCTTTCGCTCCCGCGGCCTCGAATCCAAAGGCGCGGTCGCGTGAAATTTGGTCCCGTTGCGATCGATACGGCCGAAGGGGCAGTGCTTGCGCACGCCACCACGGTCGGAGAGCGCCGCTTCCGCAAGGCGCACAGGCTAAGCGCCGGGGATGTGTCCCTGTTGAAGGCCGCTGGCATTTCCGAAGTCGTAGCGGCGGTGTTGGCGCCCGACGATCTCAGCGAGGACCTCGCTGCCGAAAAGATCGGCGCATCCATGATCCATCGCAACATCGAGGCGAAGCCCGCCGCGACCGGCAGGGTCAACCTCCACGCGCAGGCTGCCGGCATGTTCACCGTCGACGCGGCGATGATCAACGCCATCAACGCCGTCGATCCGACGATCACCATCGCCACGCTCGCGCAGCATGCGCCGGTCGAAAAAAGTCAGATGGTAGCAACGGTGAAGATCATTCCGTTTGCGGTCGCCTCCGCTTTGGTCGATGCCGTGGCAAGGATCTGCGCCGGCGGCGAGATATTTGCGGTCAACGCCTATCAGCCGGTGCGCGTCGGCGTCATCCAGACGGTGCTGCCCGGCATCAAACCCAGCGTGCTCGACAAGACGCTGCGCGTCACCGAAGCACGCCTGGCGCGTTCGGGCGGCCGGCTGACGGCGGAGCGTCGAACGCCGCATGAAATTATCCCCGTCGCCGAGGCTACGGCCTCGCTGATCCGCGACAACGATATGGTGGTGATCTTCGGCGCTTCGGCGATGGCCGATTTCGGCGACGTCGTTCCTGCTGCGATCGAAAGGGCGGGCGGCACTGTCATCCGCGCCGGTATGCCGGTCGATCCCGGCAATCTACTGGTGCTCGGCACACTCGGCGGCAAGCGCATCATCGGTGCGCCGGGCTGCGCCCGCAGTCCCAAGGAGAACGGCTTCGACTGGGTGCTCGACCGGCTGATCGCCGGTCTCGACGTGACCGCCAGGGATATTGCCGGCATGGGTGTCGGCGGGCTGTTGATGGAAATTCCGACGCGGCCGCAACCGCGCGAGCCGTTGCCGGCCAAAGCCGAACCAAAGATCGAGATCGTGCTTCTGGCCGCCGGCCGCTCCAGCCGCATGGGCGGGCCGAACAAGCTCTTGGCACTGTTCGATGGCGAGCCCCTGGTCCGCCGCACCGCCGAACGCGCGGTCGGTTCGAAAGCCGCGGCCACCATCGTCGTCACCGGCCACCAGAGCGAGCGCGTGCGCAGTGCACTGTCTGGCCTCGATGTGACCCTCGCCGACAATCCGGATTTCGCCGAGGGTCTGTCTTCGTCGCTGAAGGCCGGCATCGCCAAGATTTCCGGCGACGCCGCCGGCGCCATGATTGTCCTCGGCGATATGCCCGGCGTCGCCTCGGCCGACCTCGACAGGCTGATCGAGGCGTTCCGCAGGTCCGAAGGCCGATCAGTGGTGCGGGCCTCGCACGATGGGCGGCGCGGCAATCCGGTGCTGCTGCCGCGTTCGCTGTTTGCCGCGATCGCTCACCTCGAAGGCGATACCGGCGCCCGCCATCTGGTCGAGGCCGAAGGGCTCGACGTCATCGATGTCGAGATCGGCGAAGGGGCAGCCGTCGACGTCGACACGCGCGAGGCGCTGGAAGGCGCCGGCGGCGTGCTGCAGGATTGACAAACCGAAGCCGAAAAACGCATGGCTGAGGGATGGCCTTTCGTTCCTGCTTCCGGTTCCGCTTGCCTCCCTTCGGCCTCCCGGCCCTGCTGATGGCGATTCTTTTGTCGCTCTCTTGTGCCGGCTACGCCAACGCTCTCGAACTCAAACCCTTCAAGGACGATCTGTTCGCCTATCCGGCCACACTTTCGTCCGAGAGCAACGGCGCCTATACGGTCATCGATTATCGTGAGCTGCGCGACATCAACGCCCGCGACGAAGTGCCTGAGCGTCGTGTGCACGCGCAATACACCGAACCCGGCGTGCGCAAGGTGCAGCAGGATCTGTTGCTGAAGACCGACGCAGGCGATGTCCGCCACATTGCCGTCGGCAAGACCGGGCGCGCCAGCATCATCGTGCTTTATCTGCACGGGCAGGGCGGCAGCCGTAAGCAGGGCACCGACGACTTCACCTTCGGCGGCAATTTCAACCGTATCAAGAACCTGATGGCCGGCAATGGCGGCCTCTACCTGTCGCCGGATTTTTCCGATTTCGGCGACACCGGTGCCACCCAGATCGCCGCGCTGATCAACCACTATGCCGAACAATCGCCGCGCGCAAAAATCTTCGTCGCCTGCGGCTCGATGGGCGGCGCGTTGTGCTGGAAGCTGGCCGCCCGCAAGGACACCGGCGGGCGCATCGACGGGCTGCTGCTGCTCGGCTCGCTATGGGACGAGAGTTTCTTCTCAAGCCCCGCCTTCAAGCGCCGTGTGCCGGTCTTCTTCGGCCAGGGCAGCAAGGACCCGGTGTTTCCAATCGAGAAACAGGAAGCCTTCTTCCGCTCCATCCTGGCCAAATCGAAAACTTATCCGACCCGCTTCGTCCGCTTCGAGACTGGCACGCACGGCACGCCGATCCGCATGACCGACTGGCGCGGCACGCTCAACTGGATGTTATCGAAGGCTCCCTAAGGCGCGGTATTGTAGTCGACGACCGTCTGCGGATTTTCCTCGCCGTCATAAGACGCGTCGACATCGTACTGGACCAGGGAAAAATCGCCGTTGCGAAACAGATAGGTCCCTGATGAAGAGGCATCGCCGATGCCACGCCATTTGTTGAAGCTGGTGATCGTCTTGGTCTCTTCGTCGTAATCGGAATTAGTTGCCCAGCCGGAGGTCTGGAAGCCAACTATGGTCATGCCCAGCAATTTGCCGTCGCTGTCATTGTTCTCGTAGCGGATGTCCATCTCAGGTTCGGCGAACTGCAATTGTCTCACGCCAAGCACGTCGTCGCTCATGTAATAGATCGAGTTTTCGTTGTAGGCCGCGGCCGAGCAGGCGAAATGGAAAAGCCGGGTTTCGCTTTCGGGATCACTGGCAGACGCATCCTTGCCCTTATAGTGGATCGAGAAAATGTCCGGCTCCTGCGCCAAAAGATCCTTGTCACACTGGTCGCCATAAGTCGCGGCAAACGCCTTTTTGGCTTGCTCAAGCGCTGCGTCCTTCTTCGTCGGCGGCCGTCCTTCGCCGCAGCTTGCCGGCACGGCATCCTCGAAATCGGCCTTTGAGGGTTTCAGCGCACCCTTATCGATGAAGATCGAGCGAAATGGCGGTTCCTGGATCGAGGCGTTGATCTGGCGCAGCGTATAGCAGCCGGCAAAGACATTTTCGCTGCCGTCCTTGGCCGTCGCCCGGATGGCGACCGGAACGCTATAGTAGATGCTGCCGGCAGCCCCGTCTTCGGATACGCCACCGGTTTTGACTTCGACCGTGTCCGTGCTGTCATAGCCTTTGACGAAGGAATTGAAATCCTTGGCCGGCTTGGTGTCGCCGAAATAATCCCAGGCGCGCGCGAATTCGTGCCGGCTGATGGCATTATAAAGTGACCGGATGACCGCTTCGGCATTCGACCTGTCGTCGATATAAGGCGCGTCTGCGGCGAGCGCCGATTGGCCGGCAATGGCAAGAGACACAAAAGCGGTCGCTGCAAAAAGGGCGCGTCTCATCGGGAACCTCCACTCGATGAAAAATCCTATCATATCGATTGCGGCGACGTGGTGACGCTTGAACAATCGCCTGCGAAGGCGCTACCTCTCGCCCTCGGCAGTCGGGCCGCGTGGAGATTTCTTGTGACCATATCAATGTATGAAGCATCCGTGCCGGTATTTTCGGCGAGGCTGAAGGCACTAGCCAATGTGCTGAACATTGCCGAGCAAAATGCGGCTGATCGCAAGATCGATCCGCAGGTGTATCTGACGGCGAGGTTGGCGCCGGACATGTTTGCCCTGACCAGGCAGGTACAGATTGCCACCGATCACGCCAAAGGCGCCCCGTCACGGCTTGCGGGACGCGAGGTGCCAAAATACGAGGACAATGAGGCGAACTTCGCTGATCTGCAGGCCCGCCTTACCAAGACGCTCGACTATCTCGCGACATTTTCGGCGGCCGAATTCGATGGTTCAGATGACAGGATAGTCGAACTGCGGCTTGCGGGACGCGAGGTTTCGATGCCGGGGATGCAGTATCTGCTGCATGCCGCCATGCCCAATTTCTATTTCCACCTGACCACCGCCTACAACATCCTGCGCCACAACGGCGTGCCATTGGGCAAGTCGATCTTCCTCGGATCGCGTTGAGATCCGCTCGGGAGATATCCGCCACGGCGGATATCTCACGGTTGTTTAGCGCAGGGACATTTCCCGGGCGATGCGCGGGAAATCGGCCGGCTTGACGCCGATATCGGCGCGATCGGCATTGCTCATCGAATGGAGCAGCGCCAGCGCCGCTCGATAGCGCAGCTGTTCCCGCGGACGCGGACGAGCGAACATTTCAGTGAAGAATCCCATGATTCAAGCCCCTTATTGAACCTCCAAGGCGGTCAATATAAGCAGATCATGACGATTGTGCAGTGCAGCATTCGCATGGCAGCCATGCTGCCCTGATCTTTTTTGACATAATTCGGCTGGTCCGGCGAAACTTCTGCGGCGCTTTGACCGTAGGCGTCTATGCCGGCACTTGGCCGGTTTTTTCCTCGCCATTCCTGGCGAACTTCCGGACTGCATGAAAATGCAGTCCGGCTTTTTATTAGCCGCAGGGATAAACCCTGTCCGCCGGCGTCCCGGGAAAGTCGTCTGACCTTCCATCCGTGGGCTTGGAAGCGGGCGACGCTTTCCTGTATGCTATTGCTTCCTCCTCGCGCAGCCGCGCAAAATTCCCGCCGGAGAAACTCCATGCACAAACGCCGTCTCGGCCAGACCGATCTTTTCGTGTCGCAAATCTGCCTCGGATCGATGACCTGGGGCCAGCAGAACACCGAGGCGGACGGTCACGCCCAGATGGATCTGGCGTTTGCTCGCGGCGTCAATTTCATCGACACCGCCGAACTCTATCCGATCCCGCCCAAGGCGGAGACACAAGGCCGTACCGAGACATTCATCGGCAATTGGATGAAGGAGAAGCGCAATCGCGACCAGGTGATCATCGCCTCGAAGGTAGTTGGTCGCACCGCCAACACTTGGTTTCGGGGCGACCGCCCGTCTAAGCTGGTGCGCGCCGATATCTTCGACGCTATCGATAAGTCACTCGCCAGGCTCAACACCGATTACATAGACCTCTATCAGATCCATTGGCCGGAACGCGACGTGCCGTGGGGCGCCAATCCGAACCGCATCGGCACCGTACCGCGACGCTCCGATGCCGCCGGCGTGCCGGAAGGCGAGACGCCGATCGCCGAGACGCTTGCCGTATTTGATGAACTGGTGAAGGCCGGCAAGATCCGCCATTTCGGCCTGTCGAACGAGAATTCCTGGGGCGTCATGCGTTTCATCGCCGAAGCCGACAAGGGCCTCGGCCCGCGCGTCGCCTCGCTGCAGAACGCCTATAATTTCGTCAATCGCACCTTCGAGGTGAACCTTGCCGAAGTCTGCGAGCGCGAGCAGGTGTCGCTGCTTGCCTATTCGCCGCTGGCGCAAGGCTATTTGACCGGCAAATACGATCATGGCGCGCGGCCGCAGGGCTCGCGCTCGCAGTTGTTCAACCGCGGCCAGCGCTACGAGACTCCGAATGCTGCCGACGTGCAGCTCGAATACAACCGGTTGGCGCGCACCTTCGGCATGGAGCCGGCGCTGTTTGCCAATGCCTATGTCTCGAACCGGCCCTTGGTCACCTCGAACATCATCGGCGCCACCACCATTTCGCAACTCGAAATGGCGCTCTCTTCCGCCGACGTGGTCTGGACCGAGGACATGCAGAAAGCCGTTGATGCGATCCACCAGCGCGTCGGCAATCCGTGCCCTTGATGCGTCGGGACGCGGTTGTCCGATCGTCATAAGGAGAGGGGAACAGCCATGGACTTCCGGATCGACGCGGTGCGCGCGAAATTTCCGGCCTTGTCGCTGACCGACAAGGGCCGCCGGCGCATCTATCTCGACAATCCTGCCGGCACGCAGGTGCCGCAGTCGGTGGCGGACGCAGTATCGCGTTGCTTGCTGACCACGAATGCCAACCTCGGCGGCTTCTTCGACACCACCGTTGCAGCACAAGGCATCGGGGACGAGGCCCATCTGGCGATGGCGGATTTTCTCGGCGCTGCGAGCCCGCAGGAAATTATCATCGGTGCCAACATGACGACATTGACCTACCACATGTCGCGAACGCTCGGCCGCACGATGAAGCCCGGGGACGAGATCATCCTCACCCGCATGGACCATGAGGGCAACGTCTCGCCTTGGCTGCAACTGGCAGAAGACCTTGGCCTTGTCGTGCGCTGGCTGCCCTTCGACCAGCAGAGCTGGCAGATCGAAGAGGCGGCGCTCGCCGCGCTGCTTTCCGAGAGGACGCGGCTCGTCGCGCTCAACTACGCCAGCAATCTCACCGGGTCGATCAACCGGGTGAAGGCGTTGACCGGCATCGCCAGGCGGGCTGGTGCGTTGGTCTACGTCGATGCCGTCCAGTTCGCGCCGCATGGCCTGATCGACGTCCAAAACCTCGGCTGCGATTTCCTGATCTGCTCGGCTTACAAGTTCTTCGGCCCGCATATGGGGATTTTGTGGGGCAGGCTGGACGTTATCGATGCGCTTAAGCCGTATAAATGCCGTTGCTCGTCCAATGCCTTGCCGGAGCGCTTCGAGCTCGGCACGCCGCAGATTGAATTGATGGCCGGCCTGTCGGCAGCTGTCGATTATTTTGCCGAGTTGGGCGCGGCAGCCGGCGCGCAAGGATCGCGTCGGCTGAAAATCGCCAAGGCCTTCGAAGTTTCAATCGCTTACGAGAACCCGCTGACGCGACAACTGATCGATGGCTTGTCGGATATTGCCGGCCTGACCATCCACGGCATCACCGATCCGAAGCGGATCAATGAGCGCGTGCCGACGGTGTCGTTCACCGTCGAGGGCATCGTGCCGGAGACGATCGTGCGGCAGATGAATGCGGAAAACATCTTCCTGTGGTCCGGCCACAACTACGCCTGGGAGATCGTCCACCAGCTCGGCATTCCGGCCGAGCAGGGCGTGGTGCGCATCGGCATCGCTCATTACAACACTGCAGCCGAGATCGACGAGACGCTGGAGAGCGTGCACCGCGTTGTCGCCATGCTGCGGCAGGAACGATCCTGAGCGGCCCTCGCGGGCGGATCATCGCTTGTGGGTGCCGCCAAAACCGGTGAGGAAGGCGGTGAGATTGTCGCCGAGCTCGTCGCAGAGATAGCCGCCTTCCTGGACGATGACCGTTGGCAGGCCGAGCCCGGCGATCACCTCGCCAATGCGCGAAAAACCAGGCGTGCTCACCGACAGCCCGCCGAACGGATCACCTTCGAAGGCGTCTAGCCCCAGCGCCACCACAAGCGCATCGGGCGAGAAGGCCTTGATGCGCTGGAACGATGCCTCCAGCGCTTCGAGGAACGTTGTATCGCCGGATTTGCGCGGCAGCGGCAGGTTGAGATTGTAGCCGAGGCCGCGCCCTTCGCCGCGCTCGTCGCCATGGCCCCAGAAAAACGGGTAGAAGCGCACCGGGTCGGCATGCAGCGACACGGTGAGCACGTCCGGCCGGGCATAGAAGATGCCTTGCGTGCCGTTGCCGTGGTGGAGGTCGACATCGAGGATCGCCACCCGCGCCGCCTGTTTGCGCAGAACCTGTGCAGCGACGGCCGAATTGTTGACGAAGCAGAAGCCGCCGGCGACATCGGCAAAGGCGTGATGGCCGGGCGGCCGGCACAGCGCATAGGCGGCCGGCGCTCCAGACATCACCGCCTCGGCGGTTTCAACCGCGCTCCAGGCGCTCCAAAGCGCGCTCTGCCACGTCTCGCCGGAGATCGGGCAGGCGGTGTCGGCCATGTGATAGCCGGCTTGGCCGACCGCCGAGGCCGGATAGGAGCCGTTCCGCGCGATCGGATGGATATTGGGGATGACCTCGGCCGAGGCGCCCTCGATGCGCTGCCAGCGCGCGAAGATGTGCTGGAGAAAATCGAGATATTCCGGCGTATGCACCGCCGCAATCGGGCTGAGTCCGTGATCCCGCGGCCGTTCGATCGTGCAGCCGGCAGCCTTTGCGCCGGCCAACAATCGCTCGACCCGTTCCGGCCTTTCCGGATTGGGCTGCGGCGCGCCGCTCGAGAGGAACGCCTTCGGGTCATGGCGCTTCTGTTCTTCGGCATAGAAGGCTTTCATGTTGGCTCCTCCGGTGCATCGGCAAAGGCGAAAAAGGCGTCGCCGACGATCTTCTGCACCTGCTCGTAGCTGGACCAGGCAATGCCCAATCGTTCGTAAAAAGCCTTGGCGGTCTCGTTGTCGGTATCGACGGACAGCCTGAGATAGGCGCCGCCGCTCTTCCGGCATTGCGCCGCGACTCGGCGCAGCAGGCGTTCACCGATCCTGCGGCCACGAAAACGGTCCTCGACATAGAGGTCCTGCACATAGACGCCGGGCCGTCCCATCCATGTCGAGAAGATCGGGAAATTCAGGCAAAGCCCGGCAAATTCGCCACCGATTTCGGCAATCAGGGTCGAGAAGGCAGGCTTTTCGCCAAAGCCATAGGTGCGGAGATCCTGAGCTGTCGAGGTGATCTCCTGATGTGCGCCGACATGCGCGCCGAGCCGCAGGAGCGCGGCGTGGATGGTTTCGACGTCCTCGACGGTCCCGGGCCGGATGACAATGTCTCTTGACGGTGGGTTGGTCACGGTCGCATCTCAGAACGCCACGCGGTCGCCGCCCTTGAGCGCCAGCATCTGCCGCGCCTCGGCCGGCGTCGCGACGTCCAGCGACAATCCGTCGAGCACGCCGCGGATGCGGCGCACCTGGTCGGCATTGGACTTGGCGAGCTGGCGCCCGTCGTAGAGGCTGTCCTCCAGCCCGACGCGGACATTGCCGCCCATCGCCGCCGCAATCGAGATCATCGGCATCTGGTGGCGTCCGGCGGCCAGCACCGAAAACCGGTAGCTGTCGCCGAACAGTTTGTCGGCGATGCGCTTCATATGGATCAGGTTTTCTGGATCGGCGCCGATGCCGCCAAGAATGCCCAAAACAAACTGGATGAATAAAGGTCCAGACACCAGTCCACGATCGCGAAAATGCGCCAGCGAATAGAGATGGCCGACATCGTAGCACTCGAATTCGAAGCGCGTGCCGCAACCACGCCCGAGCTTCTCGAGCACCGTCTCCATGTCGGCAAAGGTGTTCTTGAAGATCGTGTCACGGGTAGCCTCGAGCAGCTTCGGCTCCCATTCGTGCTGCCATTCTCGCGGCCGCTCGAGCATCGGGAATAGCGCAAAATTCATCGAACCCATATTGAGCGAACACATTTCCGGCTCGGCCCTGAGCGGCGCGGCCAGCCGCTGGTCGAGCGTCATCAGCGACGATCCGCCGGTGGTGATGTTGATCACCGCGTCGGTCGCCTGCTTGATGCGCGGCAGGAACTGCATGAACACCTCGGGGTCGGCGGTCGGCCGCCCATCCCTAGGGTCGCGGGCATGAAGATGCAGGATCGAAGCGCCGGCCTCGGCGGCGGCGATCGCGTCTGCGGCGATCTGGTCCGGCGTCACGGGCAGATGCGGCGACATCGACGGGGTGTGTACCGACCCGGTGACGGCGCAGGTGATGATGACTTTTCGCGACGCCATGGTTCGCCTCTCAGCCTTCGACCGGCAGGTCGAGCTCGCCGGCCAGCACCTCGAGCGAGTCGCCGATGATGGATATGATCTCGCCGATCTGCGCGGCGGTGACGATCATCGGCGGCGCGACCATGAAATTGTCGCCGTCGACGCCGCCCTTGACCTTGCGTCCGTAGATGATCAGGCCGCGCTCATAGGCGAGGTCGAGCAGCCGCTGGGTGGCCTTCTTTGCAGGCTCGATCGGCCTCAGAGTGTCGGGATCCGCAAGCATCTCGGCACCGGTGAGCAGGCCCTTGCCACGGACGTCGGCGATGAATGGAAACCGCTTCGCCAATCGCTTCAACTCGTCCATCAAAAGCTCGCCCATGTCAGCCGCATTGGCGATCAGGCCGAGACGGTCCATTTCGCCGAGTACGGCGAGCCCGGCGGCGCAGGCGAGCGGGTTGCCGGCGTAGGTGTGGCCGTGCTGAAAGCCGCCCGACGCGAGCAATGGCTGCACCAGCCGCATCGGTGCCGCCAGCGCGCCGAGCGGCGCGTAGCCAGAGCCCAGCCCCTTCGACAGCGCGACGATGTCGGGCTTGCAGTTCCAGTGGTCGCCGCCGAGGAATTTTCCGGTGCGGCCGGCACCGCTCATCACTTCGTCATGGATGAGCAGGATGCCGTAGCGATCGCAGGTCTCGCGGATGCGCGGATAGTAGCTGTCCGGCGCCACCAGTGCTGCCGTGGCAGCGCCGCCGACTGGCTCCATGATGAAGGCGAGCACGCTCTGCGGTCCCTCGGCGAGGATCTTTTCCTCCAGCATGTCGGCGTAGCGGATGCCGCGCTGTTCCATCGAAAGATTGTCGCGGTCGCGCCAGGCGATGGGCGCCGGCACGGTCGGCATCATCTGCATCATCGGCACAAATGTTTCGGACAGCGCATCGTCGCCGGTAACGGCGAGCGCGCCGAGCGTGCCGCCATGGTAGGAGGGAAAGCGCGAGATCACCTTCCAACGGCTGGGCTGGCCGGTGGCGACCGCCCATTGCCGCGCCAGCTTGATGCAGGATTCGGTCGCTTCCGAGCCGCCGGAGACAAAGAAGATGCGGTCCATGCCTTCAGGGAGTTTGGCGGCCAGCTGCCGCGCGAGCTCCTCGGCCGGTTCGTTCTCGAAATGCAGGCGGTAGGCGAAGGTGGCGCGGTCCATCTGCCTTTTCATCGCGTCGAGCACGTTGCGATTGGAGTGGCCGATATTGGCAACCATCGGACCGCTCGATCCGTCGATGAAGCGGCGGCCATCCTGCGTCCACATGTAGATGCCTTCGGCGCGGTCGATCATCGGCCGGCGCAGGCTGGATAGATAAAACAGATGCGAGGCTTCGCGAGTTTCCGGGGCAGGAGACTTCAACATGTCATGGCTTTCCAAGATAGCGGTCAAGGACATTTCTGGTGACGCGCTCGACAATCGCATCCTGCCTTAGCAGGCCGGCAACCCATTCGCAGCTTCCGGCGTGAAACACCTCGCCTTTGCCGCGCGGGAAATTGACGATCATGCCGTTGCCGCGTTTGACCTTGTCGAGGTTGGCATCGCTTGCCTCGCCGAACAGCGTCTCGGCGGTGAAGCGTCCGTCCTCGTCGCCGAGAAACTGGTCCTCGAACGCAATGTCGGCGCTTTCCTCGACCTGGCTCGCCATGCCGACCGCGAGCACCTGCAGGCCGTCCGGCGCACCGCTAGTGGTCGTGGGGTAGGGCAGGCCGCCGCGGATCTCGAAATCGAGCCCGTCGACCTCGTAGCCATAGACATGGCTGTCGGCGCCGAGCAGATCGCCATAGTAGATGCCGGTGCCGGCAAACGCCCAATGCTCCGGCCGGTAGACCGGAAAGCCGCGTACGCCGCGCGGCGCGCAGCCGCCCCAGCCGGCATAGACGCCTCTTGTCGCGTTGAGACCGAAGGTCGCGGCACCCGGCCGGCCGATTTCCGGCGCTTCCCAGGAATTGGTGGCGCGCCTTATATCGCCGCCGCGATAGGCCGGGTCTTCGGCGCGAGCGCGGTATTTGTAGCAGACCTGCCGGCGGCCTTCGTCCTCCAGCCTGGTCTGCCACATGAAATTGCCGGCAAAGCGCGCCGCATGACCGCCGCGCTCGACATAGGTGTCGACCGCATCGCGCATTTCCCAGGTCCAATATTCGTCGTGGCCGACCAGGACGACGCAGTCATAGCCGTCGAGAATGTCGGGCGAAAAATGCAGATCGTGCTGGCTGGCGAGATCGACGGCGTAGCCGGCACGCTCGGCGAAGCGGAAGAAATGGCTGTCGTAGCTTGCCCAGCCGGACGAGGCGTATTTCTTCGAATGGCCGGTAGCAAAGGCCCATTCCATGTGCGGATAGCGCGGCATGGTTTTTGGCGGCACGGCGACTTCGAGCGGCACGCGCGGCGCTTCCCTGGGCAGCACGACGAAGCCGCGGCACCACGGCCGTTGGGTCGACACCATTCGTGCATATTGGTCCCGGCCTGGCCCGGTGATGCCTTCGTAATGGTTGGAACCGCCCCACGTATTGTAGGCGAGCCAGGTGCCGGTGGCCGCCACCTGCAGCACACGGCCAGGCTTCTTGCCGGGCTGTGGCGCGACGATAAAAAGATGGTGGCAGCGGATCGGCTTGCCGTCCCGGCCATCTGCTGTCAGCGTCACGCGATAGGCGCCGGACGGCCAGTCGTCGCCGATGCGAAACTCGAACGACGCTTGCCAGCCGCAGCCTTCGACCGAACATTGGTCCGGCGTATCTTGCCAGCGCGCCGCGATTCCGGTCCCTTCGAACATTGTCGTTTCCGCGCCGCCGTCGCGGATGATCGCGATGCCGAAACTGACGGCCGTCGAACTGACATGCAGTGCCACCATCTCGCCAGGACGGTAGGAAAAACGGTCGCTGTAGCACCAGATTTCGCCGCGCCCGCCATCCATCCCCGGCCATTCCCAGTAATGGCTGCGCACCGCCTGGCCTCGCTGCTCCGGCGTCAGTCCAAAATCGGGAAACTCGGTCGGCAGGTGGTTCATGGAAACCGCTAAGGTCGAAGGCCGCCATTTCGGCCATCCGCCGGCCAAGCGTCAATTGGAAACGATCGGGCCAGCCATTGCCGGGCGCTCCCTTGGCGTTGCCGGACAAACAGACTATCTCACAAAACGCGGCCTTGTCCGCCACGGGAGCCGACATGCTGAGAGTGCAAAAGGTCAGGGTCAACGATATCTACGTGCCGACGGCGCGCAAAAAGACGCTGCATCCCGAGACCGTCCGCCATCTGGCCGAGGACATTCTGGAAAACGGCATGAAGATGCCGATCCAAGTGCGCCATGACGGCAAGCGCCATATCCTGGTCGAAGGGTTGCATCGGCTGGAAGCGGCCAAGTGGCTCGGCGAGACCGAGATCGACGCCTATCTGGTGCAAGCCAAGCGCCACTGAAGCCACTTATTTCCGTCGTTCGAATCTCCTGTCCCGCGGATTTTTTCGCGGGCCGTGTCGGCTTGCGTCGTGTCGGTTCGTCCTAGACACGGAAGCCAAAACCGACGTGTGAGGAAACACCATGACCACCAAGCTCGACATCGCCCCCAACTCCGACCGCGAGCTGGTTCTCGCGCGCATCATCGATGCGCCGCACGAGAACGTCTATCGCTGCTGGACCGAGCCAAAGCTGTTGACGCAATGGTTCTCGCCGAAGCCGTGGATGACGCCGCGCGCCGAATTGGATGTGCGGACCGGTGGCTCCACCCTTGTCGTCATGGCCGATCCCGACGGCAAGGAGTTCCCGAATCCAGGCATCTTCCTCGAAGTCGTACCGGGCAAAAAGCTCGTCTTCACCGATGCCTATACGAAGGCGTGGGAGCCGTCCGAAAAGCCGTTCATGACGGTCGTGCTGACCTTTGAGGACGAGGGCGAGGGTAAGACCCGCTACATTGCCCGCGTCGCGCATTGGTCGGTCGCCGACCGTGAACAGCACGAGAAAATGGGTTTTCACGAGGGCTGGGGCCAGTGCGCCGAACAGCTTGAGGAGGTCGCCAAGCGACTTTGATGCAAACGGGAGAGGGAGACTGACGTGTCCAGATCGGTATTTTTCGCCATATTCGCCTCGGCCGCCGCGCTATTTGCCGCGCCGGGCACCATCAACGCAGAGGAGGCCAAGCCCGCCATGACGACCGCAACCGCAACACTGCCGACGCCGGAAAAATCCGGCCTGCTGCCGATCAACGGCCTGAACTATTATTACGCCGTCTATGGCAAGGGCGAGCCGCTGCTTCTGCTGCATGGCGGTCTCGGCACGACCGACATGTTCGCGCCGATCCTGCCGAAGCTTACCGGGAACCGCACCGTGATCGGGGTCGACCTGCAGGGCCATGGCCGCACCGCGCTCGGCGACCGGCCGCTCAGCCTGGAGGCGATGGGCGACGACATGGCGGCGATCGTCAAGGCACTCGGCTACGCCAAGATCGACGTCATGGGTTATTCGCTGGGTGGCGGCGTCGCCTTCCGCATGGCCGTGCAGCATCCCGAAACGGTGCGCCGCCTGGTGCTGGTCTCGACCGGCTACGCCGCGGACGGCTTCTACGCCGAAATGCGTGGCCAGCAGGCACAAGTCGGCGCGGCGATGGCCGACATGATGACGGACACGCCGATGTACAAATCCTATGTCGCGGTCGCGCCGCATCCGGAGGATTTTCCGAAACTGCTCGACCAGCTCGGCGCCTATATGCGCAAGGACTACGACTATTCCGCCGACGTGCCGAAGCTGAAAATGCCGGTCATGCTGGTGTTCGGCGACAGCGACATGTACCGGCCCGAGCACGAGATCAAGTTCTACCAGATGCTTGGCGGCGGGTTGAAGGACGCCGGCTGGATGCGCGAGAACCTGTCGCAAAACCGCCTGGCGATCCTGCCGAACCGCACCCACTACGACGTGTTCTTCGCGCCGGAACTGACAGCTGCCACGCTGCCGTTCCTCAATGGCGAGACCAAGGTCAAGACCTGGGATGAGGTCGTCAACGAAACGAACTGACGCCCAGTCAATTGTCTGCCGGCCGTCTCCTGCGCGATGGCCGGTTTTCATCTATGAGGCCTCGGCCGACGCATCGGGCCAATCGTGGATCGGCCGGGTCACAGCTTTAGATGGCGCCATCAAAGCTTTTCAATTGACGCTGCCACGCCTATCGATAGGTATCGCCTATCCTCGCAGGGAAGGGACACGGGCGATGGCAAGATATCAGGGCGGGTGTTTGTGCTGTGCGGTGCGCTACCGTGCCGAGGCGGCACCGATCAATGAGCGCGTCTGCCATTGCCGGCTCTGCCAGAAGGCACTGGGTGCCGCCTTCAATGCGCGCGTGCTGTTCCGCATCGATGATGTGACGGTCGACGGACCGCTGGCGACGGTGAATTCCTCGCCCGATCTCAAGCGCGGCTTTTGCCCGCGCTGCGGCACGACGATGTTTTCCCGGCGCGATTCCGCCGGCATTATCGGCATCACCACCGGCTCGCTCGATGATCCCTCGTTGTTCAGGCCTGAGATGCATATCTGGACCGCCTCGAAGCAGCCCTGGGTGCAGATCGACGACGGCCTGCCGCAGTTTGAAGGCGCGCCACCTCCGGCTTGAGGTGGAATCTGGACAAAATTTAATCCGAAGCGACACGAGATAGCCGGCAAAGCGTCATTGGCGGGCCATCATTGCTGCCTATCTATTGCGTGCGGGCGGCAGTCGAGGAGGCGACGGAATGAACGACAGCATCAACACCCTGGACGAGCTCTTGAGTGATCCGATGATCAAGCTGGTGATGGAGCGCGACCGCGTGCAGCCGGCAGAACTTCGTACGCTGCTCGAGGAAAAAGTCCGCCGGGCGGACGATGATGTGGCGGTCAACGATCGTTTTGTACCGCCGGCCCACCTGATGGCCACGACCTCCCACAAGCTGTGGCTGTGCGGCTAGGGTCTTGAAACGGTCAGCCGGAATTTGCCGGCAAATAGCTGTAATGGCTGCGGAAATAAGCGAGCCTGAAGCCGAGGCGCGCATAGTTGCGATACGCCGGCCCGTCGCGTTCGGCGCGCGGCGCCTCGATGTCGGCCACGAACAGTTTTGCACCGGCCGCAAGTCCGTCGCGCACCATCGCTTCGCCGAGCATTGCATCGAGGTCGAAGCTCGGCGCCATGATGCCGGGCACCGGCGCGTCGATGCCGCTCCAGGCCATGCCGTCGGCACCGATGAACATCGAGCGCACCGCCGCCACCGCGCCGTCCCGCCGCAGCATGTAATGATGCCAGCCGCGTCGGCCGGCCAGCGCCAGCAACCACGGTGAGGTCGGCAACCGATATTGGCTGTCGATGAACCCAGCCCATTCCCTTCCCGTTGCCGGCGTCACCCGCTCGACCGAGACATTCTTCTTCGGGAAAAGCGGCTCCGTTGGCAATGGCGCGGCGTCGCGAAAGATGCGTTCCCACCCGCCCTGACGCTGCAAGCCGCGCGCCTCGAGCCAGCAGCTGAGCGTCGCCGGCTCGGTATGTGGATTGGTGTAGAACCAGGGCCTCAGAATACCGGCCTCGCGATAATGCGCCAGAAGCGCGTCAAGCCGGCTCTCGGTGGCTGCGCTATCGACACCGAAATTCTTGACGCAGTTGAAATGGATGAACGGGATCGTCGTGCAGGTGGTCCAGACGAGATCGCCATCTTCGGCGATGGCAAGGCCTTGCCTTGCGGCAAAGTCTGCCGGGGCGGCGCGATAGAGGTCGAGCCAGGCATCGACCTCGGCGCGTTCGATGGTGCGGCTGAGATCGCCAGATATCTCGTCGATCCCGATGGCGGGCGAGTGTGGCTCGGGCGGGGCTACGGGCTGCAATTCTGACAAGGCGGCGGGCTGCATGACTTCCTCCCAAGTATGGCCTTACACCGTAAGATTAGTGGAGACTAATCTCATGCCGTGAGTTGTCAAGCGGGATTGCGAGGCAGCCACGTGGCCGAACGCTGGGGGATAGCGCACCTCCGTCCGGGCCAACGTCCCGATGCAAAGCCCTAACAATTCGATTCAAACTTTGTTGGTAGTTTCTTGTTAGGAATCCAGCTTGGTTTGTCCGGCGGCGTTGTCCTGCCTTCGGTCTGTTGTGTTTTGCGTACAGGTCCAGATGCGGTTATCAGGCGTCGTCATCTTTTCGATCGCAGCGCTGTGCCTTGCCGGCTGCACATCGACATCCGGCGTCGATGCGCTGCAAGTGCCGTCCAGCGAGACGACCAGCTCGGTTGTGCGGCCGCCCGCGCCGGTGGCATCTGCTGCGAAAACTGATGCTGCGCCCGCCTTCGCGGAACAGGAGCAGGACGAACAGCCGGTCGTCATGGCGGAGCCCGACCAAAGCGTCGAACCGCCGGCCGAGGTCATCGCGCTGATGTCGCCGCCGAAGCGGCTGACCCGCGCAGCACCGGCGATGCTTGCCGAGCCGGTCACGCGCTATGGTTTTCGCGACGCCAAGCCGATCAATTTCGGTAAGTCCTCCTCGCCGAGGCGCCTCGCCGTCCACGGCGTCGACGTTTCGCGCTGGCAGGGCAATGTGAACTGGCAAAAGCTGCGCGCCCAGGGCGCCAACTTCGCCTATATCAAGGCGACCGACGGCGGCGATCATCTCGACCCGATGTTTACCAGGAACTGGCGTAGTGCCGAAGCCGCCGGCCTCAAGCGCGGCGCGTACCACTTCTTCTATTGGTGCCGCACCGCCGGCGAGCAGGCCGACTGGTTCATCCGCAATGTGCCGAGGGTCGAGGGCGCGCTGCCGCCGGTGATCGACGTCGAGTGGAACGGCGAATCCAGCTGCAAGCGCCGCCCGTCGCGGCAAAAGGTGCTGGAGAAGATGCAGGTGTTCATGGACAAGCTCGAGCGCTACTACGGCCAGCGCCCGATCATCTACACCGCGCCCGACTTCTACCGTGACAATCTCAGGGGCGCCTTCCCCGATTATCCATTCTGGCTGCGCGCCGTGGCGGCGCACCCATCAAAGGTCTATCCCGACCGCAAATGGCTGTTCTGGCAATATTCCGGCTCCGGCCTGTCGCACGGGGTAAGGGGTCGCATAGACCTCAACGTCTTCCACGGCGATGAGAAGGCGTGGCGCGACTGGGTTGGTGGAAGGCAGATGGTGGCCGAGGCGGAGTAGCGCGGCAGCTTCTTCCTTCTCCCCATGTGGGAGAAGGTGGATTGGCGCGCAGCGCCAAGACGGTTGAGGGGTGTTGGACGGAGTGCGTCGGTGCCAAGCTGGAGCACCCCTCATCCGACCTCGCTTCGCGAGGCCACCTTCTCCCACAAGGGGAGAAGGGATAGCGCTCGGTTTTCCACACTTGGTCTCAAATTCCTTGGACGTCATGCCCAGATTGGATAACCCTCGTCCCATGCCGCACCAGCCCGTCGCGCCGACCAAGCGTCGTTTCGCCCGCTCTATGCGACGCGAGCCGACCGAGGCGGAAGACCGCCTGTGGCATGAGCTGCGCGGACGCAAGCTCGACAGCATCAAATTCCGGCGTCAGGTCCCGGTCGGCCGGTTCATCGCCGATTTCGTTTGCGCCGAGGGCAGGCTGATTGTCGAGATCGACGGCAGCCAGCACGCGGATTCGGGCTATGATCGGGAGCGGGATGCCGAATTGAAGGCGAGGGGCTTTCGCGTGCTGCGCTTCTGGAACGATGACGTGCTGCGGGATCTGAACGCCGTCTGCGATACCATCATCGCCTACGTACGGGACGAGAGTTTGCAGCCTTGGCGGTAGCGCGCTCGTCCCTTCTCCCCCTGTGGGAGAAGGTGGCTCGGCGCGGAGCGCCGAGACGGTTGAGGGGTGTTGGACGGAGCGCCGCCGGTGCCAAGCTGGAGCACCCCTCATCCGACCTCGCTTCGCGAGGCCACCTTCTCCCACAAGGAGGGCTTTGCATGAAGGGTGTGCTTAACCTGATTGGCCTACTGGGCGTCTTTTGAAGGCGTCTAAGGCCT